>CAIJME010000001.1 GCA_903821625.1 uncultured Sphingobacteriales bacterium
GCATAGAATAATCTGAGAATAGCAAGCGGTAAATTCCTTCTACCAGATCATCAACATAACAGAATGAACGGGTTTGAGAGCCATCGCCAAACACGGTTAGATCTTCACCTCTTAAGGCCTGACCAATAAATGCAGGCAATACCCTGCCATCATTCAGACGCATCCGCGGGCCATAAGTATTGAATATCCTGACAATTCGAGTCTCTAAACCATGAAATGTATGATAAGCCATGGTCATTGCTTCCTGAAAACGCTTGGCTTCATCATAAACTCCCCGCGGTCCAACAGGATTAACATTGCCCCAATACTCTTCAGGTTGAGGATTGACGGTTGGATCACCATATACCTCGGATGTTGAGGCAATCAGAATCCTCGATTTCTTAGATCGTGCTAAACCCAACAAATTATGAATACCCAAAGAACCAACCTTTAAGGTTTGAATTGGAATTCTAAGATAATCAATAGGACTTGCAGGAGAAGCGAAGTGAAGAATATAATCCAATTCACCTGCTACATAAACGAATTTAGATACATCATGATTATAGAATTCAAAATTTTCTAGGGGAAATAAATGTTCAATATTCCGGAGATCGCCTGTAATCAGATTATCCATGCCAATCACATGAAAACCTTCCTTAATAAATCGATCGGATAAGTGTGAGCCAAGAAATCCGGCTGCTCCTGTTATTAAAATACGTTTTCTTGGGATCATTTGCTGATGGTTTTTCTACCTATACTGTTATAATAATAACCACTGTCAATCATTTTTTGTAAATCATATAAGTTCCGACCATCGAAAATGACTTTACTTTTCAAAAGCGATTCAACCCTGTCAAAATCAGGAGTTCTGAAAACCGACCACTCTGTAACGATAACAAGCGCGTCTGCATCTTTCAAAATATCATACTGATTCTCTCCAAACTGAATTTTATCGCCCACAAGCTTTTTTACATTGCTCATTGCCTCGGGATCAAATGCGCTTATTATCGCACCATCTTTGATTAATTCGTCAATAATATAAAGAGCTGGAGCTTCACGGATATCATCTGTTTCAGGTTTAAATGCAAGACCCCAAATAGCAATTTTTTTTCCTTTAAGCTGTCCGTTATAGTACTTCCTCATTTTCTCAACCAATACCTTCCTCTGGATATCATTGACTTCCATGACAGATTCAAGAATTTTAAAATCATACTTATTCTCTCTGGCTGAATGTGCTAAAGCCTGAACATCTTTAGGAAAGCAGCTGCCTCCATAACCTACACCGGGGAATAAAAAACGTTTTCCAATACGATCATCAGAGCCTATTCCCTTGCGAACGGCATCTACATCAGCCCCAACAAGCTCACAAAGATTCGCAATTTCATTCATGAAGGTAATTTTTGTGGCCAGAAATGAATTTGCAGCATATTTAGTCAGTTCTGATGAACGGGCATCCATGAATATAATTGGATTTCCCTGTCTAACATACGGGCCATACAACTCGGCCATTAGTTTTTGTGCTCTTACACTTTCTGTACCTACAACAACACGGTCTGGCTTCATGAAATCTTCAACTGCAACTCCTTCACGAAGAAATTCAGGATTTGAAACCACATCAACTTCAACTGAAGTATTGTCTTTGAAAACTTTAATCACTTTATCTGCGGTTCCAACTGGCACAGTTGATTTAGTAACAATGACCTTATATTCTGTAATCAATTTTGCAATATCTTTTGCAGCTCCGAGAACATAACTTAGATCTGCTGCACCATCGCCATTGGGTGGTGTTGGTAAGGCCAAATAAATGATTTGGGCATCTGAAATAGCATCTGATAGATTTGTAGTAAATTTTAACCTGCCTTGGTCAATGTTTCTGTGAAAAAGTAAATCAAGGCCGGGTTCATATATGGGTAATTTAAACGCCAACATCATTTTCACCTTTTCCTCATTAACGTCGACACAGGTAACTGTATTTCCTGTTTCTGCCAGGCATGTACCTGTTACCAAACCAACATATCCTGTACCTACAACTGCAATTTTCATACGTATTTTTTGTTTGTTATGCCTATGAATTTATGTCCGGCACAAGATTGGAAAACCTCCATAACCCATTTTGTTTCTAATTGAGTTTTACAGCCACTGAAGAGGCAAACCGCTGTTTCACTCATCTAAAACAGAGGGACAAAAATAAAAAATTAAATATTAACTTCGATGAAGAATTAATTTAATTAAAAAATGCTTTTTTTATACAATGCTGGAATCTGCTTTTATACCCTACTGATCACACTTGTATCACTAAAAAATAAAAAAGCTGCCCTTTGGTTAGATGGGCGAAAAGGAATTCTGGAACGAATTGAAAGTAGTATTGATAAAAATAAACGATACGCCTGGTTTCACTTTGCTTCATTAGGAGAGTTTGAACAGGGCAGACCCGTTTTGGAAAAACTGAAGGCTGATCATCCAGGCACATCCATAGTGATCACTTTCTTTTCACCATCTGGATACGAGATCAGAAAAAACTATGCTTTAGCTGATCATGTTTTTTACCTACCCATAGATACTAGATACAATGCCAGGAAGTTTGTGAGCCTAATAAACCCCACTATTGCTGTTTTTACAAAATATGAATACTGGTACCACTATTTTGAAGCACTTCATGATCATAATACCCCTCATTATATCATATCAGGAATCTTCAGGAAAGATCAGGCATTTTTTAAATGGTATGGGAGTTTACATCGCAAAATGTTAAGCTGGGTTTCACATGTATTTGTTCAGAATAAAGAAAGCATGGAACTATTAGCGCAAATTGGCATTGAACAAGTGACGGTAAGCGGTGACACCCGTTTTGACCGGGTAGCGTTCCATGCAAAAAACCCGATCGAAATCAAGGCTATTGAACAATTCTGTGAAAATGACCCCGTTTTTATTGGAGGAAGCACCTGGCCTGATGACGAAAAGATTATTTCAAATTTAGTATTGATGTATCCAAAATGGAAATTTATTATCGCCCCACATGAAGTAAATACTAGCCAGATTGAGGGCATTGAGAAACAATTTCCAAACTCAGTTAAGTTATCGTCGATTCACAAGCAAGAGAAAAAAACAAACACTCATGAAACTCCACAGGTTTTGATCATTGATAGCATCGGATTGCTGTCTTCAATTTATCAATATGGGCATATAGCTTATATAGGAGGAGGATTTGGAGTGGGTATTCATAATACACTTGAAGCTGCGGCATTTGGATTACCCCTTATTTTTGGACCAAATTATTCAACATTTATTGAAGCTGTTGAACTAATCAAAAACGGATCTGCTTTTTCAGTAAATAACTCAAAAGAGTTAAATAACCTAATGGAAATACTTTCAAAGGAGGAAAATCGTATCCAAAGTGGCTCATCTGCCAGAACGTATGTTAGTAGTCATACAGGGGCTACAAAAAGCTTCTTGGATTATATTTACAGGAACGGTTTTAATTGATCTGGCCTTTAACTAGGCCCTCCAAAGAGTCGATCCATAAAGGATGATCATTCAAGCTTTCTACCAGCTGCACATGTTCTCCACCCATTTCCTTAAATTCATCGCCATACTCAACAGAAACCTCATAAACAGTTTCAAGGCAATCTGCGACAAAGGCAGGGCAGAATACAAGTAATCTTTTAACCCCTTTTTTTGCCAACTCTTCAATTACAACACTTGTATAAGGCTGAACCCATGGATCTTTTCCAAGACGTGATTGAAAACAAACCGAATATTTTTCCTTTGGCAATTCAAGTTTTTCAGCGATTAGTCGTGCGGTATCATGACACTGGGCAGAGTAACAAAATTTATTATTTTCGGTCAGTACAGAGCAGCAATTTTCAACCTTCTGACAGTGCACCTTAGAATGGTCTGATTTGCGAAGCTGTCTTTGGGGTAAGCCGTGGAAACTAAATAAAATATGATCATACGTTTCAGGCTGATGCTTTCTGCCATTATCAGAAAAAGC
>CAIJME010000002.1 GCA_903821625.1 uncultured Sphingobacteriales bacterium
CCAATGTTGCCAAATGCAAGCCATGCTCAATGTATCAAGCTTGCAATATTTTTTTAAAGCCCCTTCATAAAGTGCTTTAACCTCAGCATTGTCTTTATTTATTCCATAAAGCATATCGCGATAGGCTGACATCGCTCCACCGCCTTCTTTAACTACTATCTTTTGGCCACCAACAGAAATTTCGGGAGTAGGTAATAAATTATATGGATTGATAATCTCCCCATTTTCGTTTTTACCATATAAACCTTCTTCTCTAAGCCATGCTTCAATTACCTTAGATTTTGTGGCGTTTAAAACGGCCGGCAAAGCAACTTTTATACTGGTTCGGCCTCCCATAATTGGGTGGAAATAATATTTTTTTGCAAGTTCATGCATGTCTAAAAGCTTGGTAAAATCATCAGTATCGAAACTAACCACCTGGTGCAACCAGTTTTTTAATTCATCATATTCAGGATTATCAAGAGCAACTAGGTAATTGTATATGGTTTTAAGTTGGGTATTTTCATAGGGGCTCCATGTTAAAAATGTGCCTTTTAGAGCTAATTGTTTTTTTAAACTTTTTGCAAAATGAATATTAGGAAATCGATCGGATGTATTGAGCCATTCGGTATGGATTGGTTTTGCACCTAAATGAGTAATGGTATGACATGACCATTGAAACATCACATTTTCATAAGGCCTCATATTTTCATGAAGCGGAATACACATGTTGTTAGTTTCAAAGTCTATGAAATGTAAGGGATATTCAGCTAATGCCATTTCTGATTTCAAATCCGCTAATATTAATTCAGACTTTTGAGTCAGTTGATAAAGTGGCCGATCATTATAAAATGGTTTGCCATTAGTAGAGCCAAGTAATTCAAGTGGAATATCATTTAAAGAGACTTTTTTATCTTGGATGAGCTCATCGATACAGCCAAGTGCTCCAGCTTCCTTTTTTTCATTATTTAGCGACTTTTTATTAATGTTGCCCAATTGCCCTATGCTTAATATATGCGGTTCAACCTTAGCCAATTCACCCCAGCATTGATCAAATCCGCTAATGGGATGATTGTCGTTGTGGGGTTTATATTCACAATTTTTGCAATTATATGATAGAGGTGTTTCTATTTTTATATCATTGATCAAAGAGTCAATAAAAATAGTTGCAGCATGGGTAACCTCATTCATTACCTCCTTAACTTGTGTATCAACAGAAATCAATTTTACAAACAAGCTATCATTTTGATATGCTTCGATAATGTTTTGTAGTAATAGTTCATCGCCAGTAAATAGTACATCAACAGTTCTATACCTTGAATTTGGGTTTGCGGGTATATTTATAATTTGAAATTTGTTGATCAAATCATCAAACTGAGAGGTTGCAGATGTATCAGGCATCATCAAATAACTAGTAACGAATGCGTTCGGAAATTTTTCACGAACAACTTTAGTTTGATAGGCTATATCCTCTATGTATGGTTTCATGTCAGGCTTTAACCAATAGTTTTTTTCATTTACTTTGCCTGAATCAAATGACTTTGATTTTACTTCAATGACTTTAATTTCATTTCCTGTTTTTTGGAGAATATCAACACGAACCAATTGATTGTTGATACTAATAGCAGGCTCAAACAAGACAATATTTTCGTGAATCGCTAGTAAATGATTGGTGCTTGCTATCGCTTCTGGTATGGTACCTGTTACTTCAATTCCTTCAGGGAATAATAACATGGCCAATTTTCCAAACATAAAGCCACCGTCAGCCAACATTTTCATGTATTCATTTTCATCATTACTTGTTGGATAGCCGTGCTTCTTATACCACAACTTTGTAGCACAAGTATGTGCTATCTTAAAATCGGATTTGGATAGGTAAACCATATAAAAAATTTACCTAAATGTACTATTTTAATAAATAATTGTAAATAGCCTACAATAGCTCTTCCTATTGTTCTTTTTATTAATATAATTTTTATTGAAAGAGTATTTGCACTGATTTTCGCCAGATTGATCTAAAAAAAATACCCTGCCTTTTTGGGGGCAGGGTAGGTTAATGAGATTTATTTTATTAAAAATTTATACTACTTCTTCAGCATAAGATTCGACAGGCGGGCATGAACAAATTAGTGTTCTGTCGCCATGCGTATCATTCACTCTTCCAACCGAAGGCCAGAATTTGTAAGCTGTAACATAAGGTAGTGGGAAGGCAGCTTGCTGACGAGAATAAGGATGAGCCCAGCCATTTGCTGTTACCACCGCTGAAGTATGAGGTGCATTTTTCAATGGGTTATCGATTTTATCCATTGTTCCATTTTCTACTTCTTCAATCTCAGCACGGATAGCGATCATGGCATCACAGAAACGATCCAATTCATGCTTTGGTTCTGATTCTGTGGGCTCAATCATTACTGTTCCAGCTACTGGAAATGAAACAGTGGGAGCATGGAAGCCATAGTCCATCAACCTTTTGGCAATATCTGTAACCTCTACACCAAAATTTTTGAATGCACGGCAATCCAGGATCATCTCATGTGCGCAGCGTCCTTGGCTACCTGAATACAGAACCGGGTAGGAGCTTTCTAAGCGGGCTTTAATATAATTGGCGTTTAGGATCGCAAATTTTGTTGCATTGGCCAATCCCTCTCCACCCATCATCGCAATATAAGCATGAGATATTAGCAATATGGATGCAGAGCCCCAAGGCGCAGATGAAACTGCCGAAATGGATTTACTGCTACCAATTTCTATGATTGAATGTCCCGGTAAATAAGGAACCAGGTGTTTTGCAACTCCAATTGGACCCATTCCAGGACCACCTCCACCATGAGGGATACAGAATGTTTTATGAAGGTTTAAGTGACAAACGTCTGCTCCAATGTTTGCTGGGCTAGTTAATCCTACCTGAGCATTCATGTTCGCACCATCCATGTAAACCTGTCCGCCATAGTGATGAATAATCTGGCAGATCTCAATGATCGATTCCTCAAAAACTCCATGTGTAGATGGGTAGGTTACCATCAAACAGGAAAGATCTTGTGCATGCTCAGCAGCTTTTTCTTTTAAGTCGGCAAGGTCAATATTTCCTTTATCATCACATTTCACAATGATAATCTTCATGCCTGCCATGGCAGCTGAAGCCGGGTTGGTGCCATGCGCTGAAGAAGGAATTAAGGCTACATTACGTTGCGTGTCGCCTCTGTCCAAATGATAAGCACGGATAACCATCAGTCCGGTATATTCACCTTGCGCTCCCGAATTGGGCTGTAAACTCATTGCTGCAAAGCCTGTAATCTCACTAAGCCATTCATTTAATTCAGCAAAGATCTGCATATATCCTCCCACCTGATCGGTTGGAGCAAATGGATGGATTTTAC
>CAIJME010000003.1 GCA_903821625.1 uncultured Sphingobacteriales bacterium
AGATGTATACCATTGCGTTTAAACCAGTTATTCATTCTGCTTAAATTAGTTGAGTATCAAAAATAGAAAAAAGCTTAAACCTGCAAGGCTTGTTATTGCGCTTTATTAAAATAAATTTGAAGAAATATGCAATTTCTTCAAATTATAGCCCATAATGAACTGTATTAGCCCATTGAGATTTAAATAAAAATGAGATTAATTTGAAATTAAGGAGTCTTTATTTCCTCATACTCAACAAAATCACCGGCATCATCACCCGGATGTTTGTCTTTAGGAGGCATATAGTCGACACGGATACGGCCATCCGGTTCAGGGTGTTGTTGCTGATATCTCTGATTAGCCTGATTTTGTGCTTTTGTCATCATTTTTTGAAATACGACAGGTAAAAGCAAACGGCCAATCATTTTGATTAACCATAAAATACAAATGGTGATGAATAAAAATTTTAATAGTCCCATGAGAATAAATTCTGATACTCAAAGATAAGAGATAAATTTTTGAATACCATCGACGCAAATTAAATGTTACACTCGAGTTACGAACTCAATGCACTTCTTAACCTTGATCTGACGTCACACCGCAACGGATCGAGTCCGCTGAGATATTCTTTCGATCCTTAGTCACACCGGATTTGATCCGGCGACCCGACCTACCTGCCCATCCTCAAGCCTTACCTTTATTCCACGAGAATGAAAGGCCGCACTGGTCAGTAATGCTTGTACAATTCCTCTGGTTCGGGCACCACTTCGCTGATCTTTTTTTAGAATAATGTCTACCTCAAGTCCGGGATAGATGTCTTTTCTGTATTGGCCGTTCATTGTTTGTTCAATAGTTGCTGATAAGATAATTATTAAAATGCCTTAGCATCTCAATCAGAAATCAGGAAAACCGTTCCTCCATGATTCTTTCAAGAGCATACATTTCATCTCTTAATTTTGCTGCCATTAAAAAGTCCATCTCTTTAGCTGCCAATACCATGTCTTTTTTAGTTTTTTCAATTGATTTTTGAAGTTCTTGTTGGGTCATGTATTGAACAATCGGATCTGAAGCAAGATTGTCGGTCATTTCTTTTTCTACATAAGCTTTTTGAACGCCACCCTTAAAATCCATCACAGAGGTTTGCTCAATGATAGCTTCACGCGACTTACCAATGGTGCGAGGCGTTATTCCATGCTTAGTATTATAGGCAACCTGTTTTTCTCTTCTGCGATTAGTTTCGTCAATAGTTACACGCATACTGGCAGTGATCTTATCGGCATACATAATTACCCGTCCGCGGTCATTTCTTGCTGCTCTGCCAATAGTTTGAATTAAGGAACGTTCCGACCGAAGAAATCCTTCCTTATCGGCATCCAAGATGGCTACCAATGAAACCTCTGGCAAATCTAGGCCCTCACGAAGTAGGTTTATACCAATTAAAACATCGAAAACACCTAGTCTCAGGTCTCTTAAAATTTCAACTCTTTCTAGTGTTTTTACCTCAGAGTGGATATATCGCACTTTAATTCCAAGGCGGTTCATGTATTTGGTCAGTTCCTCAGACATCCGTTTGGTTAACGTAGTAACCAAGATCCTGTCGCCTAATTTAACCGTTTTATCAATTTCATCCAGGAGGTCATCCACCTGATTGCCTACGGGTCTGATTTCAATAACTGGATCAAGCAAGCCTGTAGGGCGGATCACTTGTTCTACAAAGAGGCCTTCAGTTTGCTCCATTTCATAATCGCCTGGTGTAGCACTTACATAAATAGTTTGAGGTGCAAGCGTCTCGAACTCATTGAAATTCAATGGCCGGTTGTCTAATGCCGCAGGTAAGCGGAAGCCGTAATCTACTAAAGAAAGTTTCCTAGATCGATCTCCACCATACATTGCGCGAATTTGAGGCACCGTTACATGGCTTTCATCGCTCACCATTAAATAATCTTTCGGAAAGTAATCTAGCAGGCAGAACGGACGCATCCCAGGGGTTCTTCCATCAAAAAAACGAGAATAATTCTCAATTCCGCTACAGTATCCAAGCTCTCTGATCATTTCAAGATCGTAGTTTACACGCTCCTCTAAACGTTTGGCCTCCAGGAAACGCTTTTCATTAATAAACTGCTGCTTACGGCTTTCAAGCTCCTCCTGAATAGCCCAAATAGACTCTGTAAAGCGCTCTTTTGGAGTAACAAACAAATTAGCCGGAAAAATAGCCATGTGCGACATTTTCTCAATGGTCTTGCCCGAAGCAGGATCGATGGTGCTCAACTCTTCAATGTCATCCCCAAAAAAGGAAACCCGGTAAGCAAAATCCATATATGCCGGGTAAATATCCACGGTATCTCCTTTTACTCGGAAGGTTCCACGACGAAAGTCGGTGGTAGTTCTGGAGTACAATATCTCAACTAAGCGATGTAAGAATGCATTCCTGCTAACTTTAGTGCCAACGGCGAAACGAAAAACCGAGTTTGAAAAATCTTCCGGATTTCCCATACCATAGATGCAGGAAATGGATGAAACAACAATTATATCTCTACGTCCCGACATCAACGCAGACGTTGTTCGAAGTCTGAGTTTTTCTATTTCCTCATTGATCTGCAGATCCTTTTCTATGTACGTATTTGAAGAAGCGATATAGGCTTCAGGCTGATAATAATCGTAATAGGAAACAAAGTAATTGACCGCGTTATCTGGAAAGAATTGTTTGAATTCACCATAAAGCTGTGCGGCTAAAGTCTTATTATGACTAAGAACTAGCATCGGTTTTTGTGTTTCCTGTACTACATTGGCAATTGTAAAGGTCTTTCCCGAGCCAGTTACACCCAGTAAGGTTTGATAATGATCTCCATTATTTACTCCCTCTACCAGTTGTCTGATTGCTTCAGGCTGATCGCCGGTAGGTTTATATTCGGATGTTAGTTTAAATTCCATGGGATTTTACAAAGATAATAAAGAAGTGTTGAGTATTGGGTAAAGGTGTAGTGGTGACGGTCTGATTATCGTAATTTTCCAAGCATATATCATTTCATTCCGCTCATAGCCGCGG
>CAIJME010000004.1 GCA_903821625.1 uncultured Sphingobacteriales bacterium
GGTAAAGAAATGAATACAGCTAAATTGAGTGATGAGAATGGTAAAGGCATTGTTGATGCTTCAGATCAACACTATATTTCTACCAGGGAGTATGAAAAGAATATGAGTTTATTAATTAAATACCTGGGCAGATAGTTTTCAGAACTCAACATATTAAAACAGTTATATCGAATGATTTTTTATCAAACTATTTCAGCATTTTTCAAGACCCAGATTACTAGATTTAAGCTTGTTCTGACCTTGATTATGATCATGGTATTGGTTTATTCTTGTTCAAAGATCTCTACTACTTTGCCCAAAGCCTTGCCTAATAATGGCGGATTATTTTTGCCTGATAATTTTGAGGCGCTGGTAGTGGTTGACAGTATTGGTAAGGCCAGACATCTTGCAGTGAATTCGAATGGAGATATCTATGTAAAGTTGACGTATAACCGTACCATGAAGGGCTCTGGAGGTACCGTGGCTTTACGAGATATCAATAAGGATGGGCGGGCAGATTCGATTGTCTATTTTGGAGATTATACGGATGTAGGTAGCTCTGCGGTAGGTGTGACCATTCAAAATGGCTATCTCTATACAAGTACTGTAAATCAGGTATTAAGGAATAAATTAAGTCCCGGGCAATTGGTTCCTGACAGCAAAACAGAGGTTATACTTACTGATCTAGACCCTAATGTTGCAAAAAACTGGCATACCACCAAACCATTGGCCTTCGATAAAAAGGGATTTATGTATGTTCCTTTTGGTTCACCATCAGATGCCGGACAGGATATGACTAAATATGGCCCAACCGGAATACCGGGTGGTAAAGGTTTAGATCCTTCGCCAGAACGGATTGATCATGCCGGGATTTGGCGTTTTGATGCCAATAAAACTGGTCAAACACAAAAGGATGGATATAAATTTGCTACGGGTATCCGAAGTGTGGTAGGTATGGCATGGAACAATACGGATGACCATTTATATGCTGTGATGAATGGAATTGATAATTTTCGTACCCTTTATCCCGACCTATATACGGCATGGCAAGCCGCAGTGCTTCCCTCAGAACCTTTGCTGAAAGTTACTGAAGGCTCAGATTTTGGATGGCCTTATGCTTATTATGATCAGTTACTGAAAAAGAATATGCTTCAGCCTGGATATGGTGGTGATGGTAAAATAATTGGTAGAACAGCCAACTTTGATGTGCCGGTTATTGGTTTTCCTGGACACTGGGCACCAATGGATGTAATGTTTTATCAGGGCAATCAGTTTCCGGATCGGTATAAAAAGGGTGCCTTCGTTGCTTTTCATGGTTCTACCGATCGCTCGCCCTATCCACAGGCCGGTTATATTGTTTGCTTTGTTCCTTTTGAAAACGGGCAACCCAATGGTAAAATGGAGGTTTTTGCCGATGGTTTTACCGGTGTTGATACGGTTGTGAATACAAGTGATGCCGTTTATAGGCCTATGGGGCTTTCAACTGGCCCGGATGGTTCCTTATACATTTCAGAATCTAATAAAGGAAAAATTTGGAGGGTGATGTATAAAGGAGATAAAAAGAAATTTGGTGACGCGCAGCTTGCAAAGATGGAGCTTCGAAAGCAGAGGTCTTATATCAAAACACCGGATGTTGTCAAAGATAATCTGCAGCGGGGTGATCGGTTGGCTGGGAGCATTTTATATACTACTTATTGTGCAAATTGCCATCAAAGTAATGGTAAGGGAGACGATAGCAGATTTCCTCCGCTTGCCGGATCGGATTGGGTGATCGGAAATAAAACCAGGCTGATCAATGCTATTCTAAATGGCCTTGAAGGTGAAATTAAAGTAAATGGACAATCTTGGCAAGGTTTAATGCCTGCCCATGCCAAAATATTGGATGATCATGCAATTGCATCTATATCAACCTATATCCGACAAAGTTTTGGAAATAAGGCCGATGCAGTGAGTGCTGTTGAGGTCAGTAAATTAAGAAATGTAACAAAGCCATAATGATTCCTTATTCACAATAAGGGCTTAGTATATTTATTAGTACATTAGTTTAACCCATCAAAAATCAAACATAAAAAA
>CAIJME010000005.1 GCA_903821625.1 uncultured Sphingobacteriales bacterium
ACAATAGTGGCATAGCTTTTACAACAAATTTAGCAGTTTAAAGAGGAAAGGTGAAAGCGGAAAGCTAAAAGGTGAAAGCGGAAAGCTAAAAGGTGAAAGCAGAAAGCTAATTGTGCAATCTCTATACTCAATACTCTGTACTCTATACTCTGTACTCTATACTCAATACTCCTACAACATTCCCCCATCAACAGGAATAACTTGCCCGGTAATGTACCCACTCATATCAGAACCTAGGAATACGCATAAATTAGCTACATCATCTGTTTCGCCTGCGCGTTTCAATGGTATTGCCTGTGCCCATCCTTCCACAACTTTCGGATCAAGTACATCAGTCATTTCTGTGCGGATGAAACCAGGAGCAACCACGTTGGTGCGAATATTTCGTGATCCAAGCTCTTTGGCTACAGATTTCGAAAAGCCTATGATCCCTGCTTTTGAAGCTGCATAATTTGCCTGACCGGCATTGCCCTGTACCCCAACAACAGAACTCATATTAATAAACGAGCCTTTACGGTTCTTCATCATTACTTTCGAAGCAGCTTTGGTTACATTAAAAACAGATTTCAAATTGATATTCAATACATCATCCCAGTTCTCTTCAGTCATGCGCATCAATAAACCATCCTTGGTTATTCCGGCATTATTTACCACGATATCAAGCGTTCCAAAGTCGGCTACTATATCTTCGATCAGTTTCTCAGCCTCTTCAAATTTTGAAGCATCTGAGCGATAACCTTTCACTTTGGTACCAAAACTTTGCAATTCCTGTTCAAGAGCTTCGCCCTTCTCTACAGAAGAAAGATAAGTAAATGCTACATCAGCACCATGTTCCGCAAATTTTTCTGCGATCTTTCGGCCAATACCTTTAGATGCTCCCGTAATTAATGCTATTTTTCCTTCGAGTAATTTCATAATGAATATTAAAACTGTGAAATTAGGACTTTTATTAAAAAAATCATACTTAAATATTTCAGTACGGATAAATGGAAAATGTAGAAGATTTTTATGATCAGTTAAGTAGCAAATACTCAGACCTAATCAAAAAATGTGTCCCCAGATATGACGAGCTACTGAACACTATGTTCCTGTATCTTGAGCCTGATTTTAAGCCTTTACGTATTCTGGATCTAGGTTGCGGAACAGGCAATCTGACTCAAAGAATACTGGAACAATTTCCTGATGCACAGATCGATGCACTGGATCTTTCTGAAGATATTTTAGAAGAGAGCAGAAAAAGATTTGCCAATAAATCAAACATGAACTATCTGCAGGCTGATTTTAAAAGTATGAATCTTCCCCATGGGAATTATGATCTGGTCATGTCAAGTATCGCCATACACCATGTTGAAGACCCCTTTAAGCTTAAACTTTATAAGGAAGTTTATCAATCTCTTAAAAAAGGTGGAATATTTATTTTTGCCGACCAGACCCGGGGTATTACCGACGAAATATATTTAAAAAACATTGAATGCTGGAAGTACGAAGCCTTTATGCTAGGTTCTACAGAAGAAAACTGGAACATGTGGATGGCCCATCAGGATGCTCATGATTTCCATAGCCCAGTGGCCTGGCATTTAGAAAACATGAAAATAGCAGGCTTCAATGAAGTTGACCTGCTTTCAAAATATTTAATGTGGGGAGTATTCTGGGCTAAAAAGAATTAAATTCTAAGAATATTATCCCAGTGATGGAATGAATTTCATAGAAATTGAATTCACACAATGGCGTGTATTTTTAGGAGTCAGTTTTTCACCTTCAAACACATGACCTAAATGCCCGCCGCAATTATTGCAAAGAATTTCTGTGCGATGACCATCTCTGTCAGTC
>CAIJME010000006.1 GCA_903821625.1 uncultured Sphingobacteriales bacterium
CGCTAGCCAGATGTGACTGACGAAATTGTCTTTCTAAACGCCTAGGTACTTTCGTAAGTCTTACCCTTTCAACCACTGATCAAACCAATCAAATGCCTCGGTTTGCATCTTGCTATCAAACTTATGAGGACCCGGATGGAACGAGCATTTGTATTTATCTGTGGCATTCGCTTTTTTATAAACCTCCGCTAAAATTTTATCGGCTGCCTCCATTTCAGGAAGCGTGTAGAGGCCGTCATGGGTATCATTCAGAACCAAGGTTGGAAGCGGTGCTCTCAAGCCCAAAATCTCTGGAAAATCCATATCCTTTGGAAGCATTGGAACATAGGTCATCCAAGTATGGGTAAATGATTTGTTCAGAATAAAGTCTTTCCAAGTGGTAAGGAATCCTACACAAACAGCACATTTAATTCGTGGTTCGAGTCCGCCCATAAAAACAGTCCTCATCCCACCTCCCGATAAACCGGCACAGCCAACCCGAGTAGCATCCACATCTTTGCGGGCGCACAAAACGTCTAAGGCTTTCTGATCTTCTGCAAAAAATACCCCAGGCCAGGTTGTACCTGCACTGAATAAAGATTTTGCCATAGTATGCTCATGTGCAGAAGCCCAGGTATTATACGCTTTTATATTATTGGAATCTTCAGGATTTTGATCGTTTAAGCCATTTCTTTGAGAGGCAGGCACATCCTGTAACATTACTCTACGACTGGCAAAAGGAAATGCATCAGAAACTAAGACTACATAGCCGCGTTTAGCAATTTCATTTGCCCATGCTAATCCGCTATAATATTCCTTTTGATGGGATACAATATCGGGATGCTGTTTATCGGATGTCTTGGTGATCTTTCTAGTTCCAAAGTATTTATTTGCTCCATGATCATGAAAAGCCAGAATAGCAGGTAAGGCACCCTTGGCATTTTGGGGTTTTAATAAAATTGCTTCTGTAGCACGGCCATAAGGCAATTGCCAGGTCAATTCTTCGATATGTAAACCGTCATAATTGTATTGCTTATTGATAGTAACTTTAGGAATGCCACCTATATCAGGTATTCCCAAACGATCGAGTAACCTTTCTTTTGCTGCTACTCTCCACTTCTCAATATCCTGCCATTTGGTATTCCTAAACGAGTAATCAGGAATCTTATTTTCTGTAATTGAATAGGCCCATGCCCCATATAAACCAATAATGCTTTGATTACTACCCTCCACATTTTCATCTGCCGCTACTGGAACTTTGCTAGCCTTTCCGGAGTCGTTGCAAGCCGAAAGTCCATTAATTACTCCTGCACCAATTCCAGCCATTCCGGCTATTCCAGCGATTTTTATAAAATCTCTACGGTTGTTTTTCATGTTTATATTTTAATTAAAATGCAAAACTGAATGGATTCCCTGATATTCAGGCAAATACAATTATTAGATAGCAATATAAAAGAATTCTGAGAAAATCTTATTAAAAAATGTGGTTTAGGTAGATATGAATTTTTAATAGTACCGTCATTTCGATCACCTACGGTATTTTTTAACTAAAGTACGCTAGTGAAAGGTAGAGAAATCTGTTGAATAAGGAGCATTTCATTCAATCTAAAGCCAATTCGATGCAACAGATCTCTCCACGCGATAAATTTCTTCTAAATTGAAAACGAGTTTTCGCGTGCTCGAGATGACGGAAAAGAGACTGTCATTGCGAGCGTAGCGCGGCAATCTCAATTAGCAATTGGACTCACATTAGGAGATTGCTTCGTCGTGCCTCCTCGCAATGACAAGAAAAAAAGCCTCCTCGCAATGACAAGAAAAAAGCTATTCGCAATTACAAGAGAACGTAAGTAGGTATGAACAATGATCGCAGCAAACGAAGCACTTTGTCATTATGAACGCAGCACTCTGTCATTGCGAGCGTAGCGCGGCAATC
>CAIJME010000007.1 GCA_903821625.1 uncultured Sphingobacteriales bacterium
CTCATTATATTAAAACAAATTCCACATGCTTTAGGATATGATAAAGACACTGAAGGTGACGATGCATTTTTTCAGGCAGATGGTGAGAATACCTTTTCAGCATTAGCTTCAGCATATGAATTGTTAACACCAGGAGCAATACTAATTGCCTCTATATCCATTGCTATTTTGATTTTATGGGATACTGTTTTAACCAAAAAATATAAGATCTTTCAATTAATTCAGGGGCCGATCGTAGTAGTAATTCTAGGAATTGTAATGAATTATCTATTCCAAAACGGAATCTTGAACTTTAGTCTTGCGAGCGATCAGGTGGTACAACTTCCGGTCGCAGAAAATTTCTCGCAGTTCTTAACCCAGTTCACGTTTCCTGACTTTACTCAATTAACTAATCCTGAGATATATAAAATTGCACTAGTAATGGCTATCGTGGCTAGTTTGGAAACTCTACTTTGCGTGGAAGCAACAGATAAAATAGATCCATTTAAAAGAGTTACCCCAACAAACAGAGAACTAAAAGCTCAGGGTTTAGGAAATATCCTTTCGGGACTGATTGGCGGCTTGCCAATTACTCAGGTAATAGTTCGAAGCTCTGCAAATATTTCATTTGGTGGAAAAACAAAAATGTCTGCTATCCTACATGGGGTATTCCTGCTAATTAGTGCCATCACTATTGCGGGCCTTTTGAATATGATTCCACTTGCAAGTTTGGCAGCAATTTTAATCATGGTGGGCTATAAACTGGCTAAACCTGAACTCTTTAAGCAGATGTATAAATTGGGTTGGGAACAATTCATCCCATTTGTAGCTACTGTAGTAGCCATATTATTAACAGACCTCCTAAAGGGTATAACTATTGGTTTACTTTTCGGAATCTTCTACACACTGCGACACAGTTACAGAAATTCACACCATTTACAGTCAAGTGCCAGTACTGAAAATGGGCAAAAGGTTTATCATCTGGAGCTTGCACAGGAAGTTTCTTTCTTTAATAAAGCTAGTGTATTGCAAGTTTTAGATGAAATACCGGCAGATTCTAAAGTGATCATTGATTGCACAAAATCTAAATCCATTGCGCATGATGTAGTAGAATTAATAGTCAACTATCGAACTAACGCCAAAACGAAAAATATTAAAGTAGAAACCATCAATTTTATAGAACCCATCAATAATTAAGATTTTGAAAACACTTACGAAAGAATTACAGGAATCAATTTCTCCATCCAAAGCACTACAACTTTTAAAGGAAGGCAATCAGCGATTTGTAAGTAATCTGAAAATAAACCGCAACCTTTTACAGCAAGCAAATGAAACCTCTGATGGACAGCATCCATTTGCAGTTATATTGAGCTGTATTGATTCAAGAACTTCGGCAGAGCTGATATTTGATCAGGGATTAGGCGATGTATTTAGTGTCCGAATTGCAGGAAATATCATTAATGAAGATATTCTTGGCAGCATGGAATTTGGATGTAAAGTAGCCGGTTCAAAAATTATTGTGGTATTAGGCCATACTAAATGTGGTGCAGTAAAAGGAGCATGTGATCATGTTGAAATGGGTAATCTTACCGCACTTTTAACAAAAATAAGACCTGCTGTGGATGATGAGGTTACAATAAAGGAACACAGAAATTCAGGAAATGCGGTTTTTGTTGAAAAGGTTTCTGCCATCAATGTTAAGCGTACTGTTAAAGCAATCATGGAAAGAAGCCCCATTTTAAAAGAGATGATTGAAAGTGGACAGATCGGAATAGTTGGAGGAACGCATGATATTTCAACGGGCGAGGTAGAATTTTATGATGATACCTTAATACTGAAATAAACCTATATTATAAAGGGCACCTCTATCAGGTGCCCTTTTTTATAGGCTATAAGGTATGAAAAAAATAAAATATAAATTTTCAATTCTGTGATTAATCAAAAAACGCGAATCAAAAAACTCATACTAGCCCTTGTATTTTGTACAACTACTCTGGTTTCCTATTCGCAGAACACTAGGATAACCGATCCAAATACTATCGGCTGGTATGCATTTACTGCAAATATCAAACTAAACAATGCATGGACCCTGAACTCTGAGTTCCAGTGGAGGCGCGATGATCTGATCACAGAACCCATGCAGAACCTGCTGCGTACAGGAATAAACTTTACAGTGAACCCAAAATTTAGTGTTCGGGCAGGCTATGCATTAGCAGAAACCTATAATTACGGGGATATTCCATTGAATAGTTTAGGCAAACAGTTCACAGAACATCGGTCCTGGCAAATGGTAAACCTGAGCGATAAGATCAGAAACTTTGAACTCAGCCATCGATTCATGCTAGAGCAAAGATGGATCGGAAAATATTCCAATGCATTATCAGAAAAAGAAGAGCAGTTTATCTATTCTAACAGATTCCGTTATCTATTTCGTTTACAAATTCCTTTGAAGGGAAATACAATGGGAAACAATACCCCTTACGCAGCTGTTTATGACGAGCTATTCATTGGTTTTGGGAAAAACGTGAATGAAAATGTTTTTGACCAAAACAGACTGGGAATACTTTTAGGATATCGCTATTCATC
>CAIJME010000008.1 GCA_903821625.1 uncultured Sphingobacteriales bacterium
TGTTGTTCCTACCTATTATATCTTAACCATGGCAGAGGCATCTTCAAATTTGGCTCGCTATGACGGAGTACACTATGGATATCGAAGCAATCGATCTACTGATCTAGAATCGACTTATAAAACTTCACGATCAGAAGGATTTGGGCCTGAAGTTAAGCGTAGGATTATACTCGGTACATTTGTGTTAAGTGCAGGATATTATGATGCCTACTATGCTAAGGCACAGAAAGTACGTAGACTTATACGCGATAAAACCAACGAAATTTTAAATAATTATGACTTGATCATGTTGCCAACTGCACCAACCCCGGCATTTGCCATTGGCGAAAAAAGCGATGATCCGGTAGTTAATTATTTGGCTGATATCTTTACCGTTCAAGCTTCACTTGCAGGAATTCCTGCAATTTCTTTGCCCGCAGGCAATAATAAAAATGGATTGCCGTTAGGAATGCAGTTTTTAGGTAAGCGCTTTGCTGAGAGCGATTTGTTGAATTTTTCAAAAATATACTGCAAACTGATTGAATCCGATTGAAGCGGTTCAAGTAACAATCCATAGTATTTAATCAGCCGTAGAATAACAAATAATTCATAAATATGAATAAAACGATAGCC
Source organism: uncultured Sphingobacteriales bacterium (assembly GCA_903821625.1). Lineage (GTDB taxonomy): Bacteria > Bacteroidota > Bacteroidia > Sphingobacteriales > Sphingobacteriaceae > Daejeonella. The sequence goes on from CAIJME010000008.1 coordinate 613, forward strand.
TACTTCATTTTTTTTATATTGATCCAATGCGCTTTTGCAAATGCATCAGAGAAAGAGGCTGTTCATTCATTAGTGATCAAGCATTCGGAGGTTAAATTTCTAAAAATAGTGCAGGACACTCTTCCTAAGCTTGTTTTTGTAGATAATTCGCTAATCTCATTTCAAAATGGTATCTACAAAAATCGTCTAGACTCCATAAAGAAGGATGTTGACCTTTCTTATAATAGGTACGTTCAAAAGTATATTGATACCTATATCAACAGGAAAGAGCACATTGGTAAAATGCTGGGCCTTTCGGAATATTATTTCCCCATCATTGAAAAAGCATTGAAAGAAATTGGTCTTCCTGATGAACTAAAATATATTACAGTCATTGAATCTTCACTCAACCCCAATGCTGTTTCCAGATCGGGTGCAGTTGGTCCATGGCAATTTATGTATACCACAGCAAAAGGTTATGGGCTAAATATGGATACCTACACGGATGAACGTAAGGATCCTCAAAAAGCTAGTCTTGCGGCTGCACATTATTTGCAGGATGCTTATAAAAGTATTGGCGACTGGCTCCTGGCGATCGCTGCCTATAACTGCGGAACAGGTGCTGTGACCAGAGCAATTGCCAAATCTGGCGGAGTGGCAGATTTTTGGAAGGTCAGACCCTTTCTTCCTGTTCAAACTCAAAATTATGTGCCGGCATTCATTGCTACAGTCTACGCAATGAAATATCATAAAATTCATGAGATTTCAGTTAAACCGGCAGGATTCAATACTCATACAGATATCATCCCAGTAAATAAAAAAATATCGATAAGCAGCATTGCAAAGGCCGCAGAATTGGATGTCAATGAGTTGCTGATTCTGAATCCATCCTATAAAAAACAGATTATTAACGGAACCAATCTGATTCCAATGCCACTGGTTATCCCATCAGTAACAAATTTAGTGTATTCATCTTTATATGACCTGTTTAATGGCAAAGCGGATGAAGTTATGCCGGTTCCAGTAGTTTCGGGCTTGAATGAGCCGATAGGCCGGGCAATTATACACAAGGTTAAGTCAGGCGAAAATCTGAATAGTATTGCTAATCGCTATGGTGTAGAAGTTCAGAATTTGAAAGTTTGGAATAAGCTGAATAGTAATTCTATTGTTCCCGGACAAACCATTCATTTGACCCCCGCTGAAAAAATAGACTCTATTCTAAAGGAAAGCTCCTATGTTCATTATATTGTAAAAGTAGGCGATACCCTTTCTAAAATTGCTGAAAATTTCAAGGGTGTGACAGTTGCAAAAATTAAAGCACTGAATGGTTTGAATAACTCAGCGATAATTCCGGGAATGCGCCTTAAAATAAGCAAAGGCTGATCCTGGAAAGATTCATGTTATAGGTTCATTTGTTTTTGACAGCCATAACGAAAAGAATCGTAATTTTGGCCAACTAACCAATTTCCAATTTAATGAGTAAAACTAATCGTAAACAAGACGCGCTGGATTATCATTCGCAAGGCCGTCCTGGGAAAATACAGGTTGTACCAACTAAACCAACAAACTCTCAGCGTGATTTATCCCTGGCCTATTCGCCGGGAGTAGCTGAACCTTGTCTGCGGATTGCAGAAAATAAGGAAGATGTTTATAAATATACTGCTAAAGGCAATCTTGTGGCAGTAATTAGCAATGGCTCAGCGGTATTGGGCCTGGGTGACATTGGCCCTGAGGCCGGTAAGCCTGTTATGGAAGGTAAAGGATTATTATTTAAAATATTTGCAGACATTGATGTATTTGACCTTGAGCTGGATACCCAGAACATCGATGAATTTGTCATGATTGTAAAGGCATTAGAACCTACATTCGGAGGAATAAATTTAGAAGATATCAAGGCACCAGAGTGTTTTGAAATTGAGCGCCGCTTAAAAGAGTGCATGTCTATACCTGTGATGCACGACGATCAACATGGCACAGCAATTATTTCTGCTGCTGCATTGATCAATGCATGCGAGATTCAAAAGAAAAAGCTGGATAAAGTTAAGATCGTTGTAAATGGTGCAGGTGCAGCAGCAATCTCATGTACAAGGCTTTATGTAAGTCTAGGTGCTAGAAAAGAAAATATTGTGATGCTTGATCGCTCTGGGGTTATCCGTACTGATCGCGACAATCTGGATGGTACCAAAGCTGAATTTGCTACTATTCGTAAGATCAACACACTTGCTGAGGCAGTAAAAGATTCAGATGTTTTCATCGGATTATCATCTCCTGATGTATTGACTGCTGATATGCTTAAAACAATGGCTAAAAATCCAATTGTTTTTGCAATGGCTAATCCTGACCCGGAAATTGCCTACGAGCTTGCAATTAAAACTAGAAAAGATATAATTATGGCTACAGGGCGGTCTGATTATCCCAATCAGGTAAATAACGTTCTTGGTTTTCCGTATATTTTTAGGGGAGCTCTTGATGTAAGGGCAACAGGCATTAATGAGGAAATGAAAAAGGCCGCGGTTATTGCTATTGCTGAACTTGCAAAAAAGACTGTTCCTGAGGCTGTTAACCTGGCCTATAATTCGAAAAACCTCAAATTCGGGAAAGATTACATCATTCCTAAGCCAATAGACCTACGCCTAATTACCTCTGTTTCGCCGGCTGTGGCCAAGGCTGCCATGGATTCGGGTATTGCCCGAAAGCACATTACTGATTGGGATGCCTATCATGAGGAATTAAAAACCAGGCTTGGTTTGGATGATAAATTGTTGCGTACCATTACCAATAAAGCGAAGTCATCACCCAAGCGCGTTGTTTTTGCTGAGGCAGATAATTATAAAATATTAAAGGCAGCACAGATTGTGCGTGACGAAGGCATTGCCATTCCAATTTTGCTTGGGGATAAAGAAAAGATAAGCCAAATCATGCTTGAAAATGAGCTGGAGCTTGAAGGAGTAGTGATTATCAATCCACTAGAGGATTTAAATACCTGTAATAAGTACGCCGAATTGTTATACAAAAAA
>CAIJME010000009.1 GCA_903821625.1 uncultured Sphingobacteriales bacterium
GTACGGAACAGAGCCAGGTAAAACCAGTTTCGCAAACAATATATTGCTAGCAAGAAAACTCGTTGAAAAGGGTGTACGCTATATTCAGCTTTTTGATTGGGGCTGGGATACTCATGGAAATTCTGCCAGCGGCTCAGTAGATATTGGTTTAGTTAATAAATGTCGGGGTGTAGATAAGGCGATAACGGCATTAATTCTGGATCTGAAGCAAAGAGGATTATTGGATGAAACGCTGATTGTTTGGGGTGCTGAATTTGGTAGAACACCCATGCAGGAAAATCGCGAAGGTAAAGATATGCCTTATAAAGGCAGAGATCATCATGCAGGAGCATTCAATATGTGGATGGCAGGTGGAGGAATTAAAGGTGGTACTTCTTATGGTGAAACTGATGAGATTGGCTATGATATTGTAAGTGGAAAAACAGAAGCTTTTGATATTCAGGCCACTATATTAAATCAATTGGGCTTTGATCATGAAAAATTAACCTATGAATCACAGGGTCGTCCATTCCGTTTAACGGATGTAGGAGGAAAAGTGATCACAGATATAATTTCTTAAAAAATCAGCTCAGCTCGATAAAATTACATGAAACAAGATAGAAGAGAATTCATAAAAACATCAGCGGCCGGCTCTGCTGCATTATTATTATCGTCGATGGAAACATTTGCTAATCAGCCTTTACCCATTCACGAGACTAATAAAAATTATGCATTAAAGATATTAGCTACCAGCTGGGGTTTCCAAGGAACCATGGATGAGTTTTGTGCTAAAGTGAAAAAGGAAGGTTATGACGGTATAGAGTTATGGTGGCCTACAAATAATAAAAAGGCTCAAGATGATCTATTTGCTGCATTGAAAAAATATGATCTTGCAATCGGTTTCTTATGTGGTGGATCCCAATCAAATCCACAGGAGCATCTTGAATTTTACAAGAAAATGATTGATGCGGCAGCCAGACAAAATATCCAGAGACCACTCTATATTAACAACCATTCGGGAAGAGATCATTTTAGTTTTGACGATAATAAAAAGTTCATAGAGCATACCCAAGCACTTGCAAAAGAAACTGGAATCCTGATCTGTCATGAAACTCACAGAGGTAGAATGCTATTTGCGGCTCATATTACCAGAAAGTTCATTGAGAGCTTCCCTGAACTCCGTTTAACATTAGATATATCTCATTGGTGCAATGTTCATGAAAGCTTATTAGCTGATCAACAAGAAACGGTTGAAATGGCATTAAGCAGAACAGATCATATTCATGCGCGGATTGGACACCCCGAAGGTCCGCAGGTTAATGACCCACGTGCGCCAGAATGGGAGCCTGTAGTCAAGCAGCATTTTGAATGGTGGGATAAGATTGTAGAAAGAAAGAAGAAGAATGGAGAGTTAGTAACCATACTAACCGAATTTGGACCTCCTGATTATATGCCCACCTTGCCGTATACAAAACAGCCTTTAGGCGATCAATGGGCAATAAATGTGCACATGATGCATTTGCTCAGAAAAAGATATTCCTGATCCTTTATTTCAATTGAATGATTATTAGCGCTGTTATTTTAGAGAATATTACTGAATTTATTGGAAGGTTTCATCCTATTCTGGTTCACTTGCCTATTGGGGTGTTATTGCTTGCTGCACTTTTTCAGTGGCTATCCCGAAAGGAGAAATATCAATCCTTATCTTCTGCAGTGAGCATTGCTTTATTCTGGGGAATGATCAGTGCAATATTATCCTGCATCAGTGGATATCTGCTGTCAAATTCAGGAGATTATGATGGTGATCTTATATCTAATCATAAATGGTTTGGAATTGCAGTGGCCAATATTTCCATTTTTGCTTACGGACTAAACAGAAGGAATAAGGATAATATTTGGGTCAGCGGATTAATGGTCTTGCTGATCATTATTACTGGGCACTTAGGCGGATCAATCACCCATGGTTCAGATTATCTCTTTAAAGCGTTTTCAAGCAACGATAATGATGCTATTACGGTAAAAAGGGTTCCTATACCTAATATTAATCAAGCTCTTGCCTACAATGATGTCATCAGGCCGATATTGACAGCAAAATGTTATAAATGCCACGGCCCGGATAAGCAAAAAGGCAAATTGAGATTGGATATGCCTGATCTGATCTTAAAAGGCGGAAAAGGAGGGCTCGTTCTTGTTGGCGGAAAGGTTGATGATAGTGAACTGATCAAAAGGATCTTTTTGGCAAAGGATAACGAAGATCATATGCCTCCAATAGAGCAGTCACAACTAACAAAATCTGAGCTGGAGCTACTGCATTGGTGGGTAAGCAGTGGTGCAGATTTCAATAAGAAGGTGAATGCACTCGTTCAAACAGATAAGATCAAGCCTGTATTATTAGCATTGCAATCAGAAGAAGTAAAGGAAGAACTTAAGATTTCGGATGTGCCTTCAGAATCTGTAGAGATTGCAGATCAGGCTTTAATCAAAAAAATACAGGAAAGAGGTATTGCTTTAACGGCTGTTGCTCAAAACAGCAATTATTTATCTGCGAATTTTGTGGCAGTTGAAGCTTTAACTGAAAAAGATTTACAACTATTGGATCCAATCGCAAAACAATTGATCTGGCTTAAATTAGGAGATTCACAACTGAATGATAAGATGCTTGCAAGTATTGCAGATCTATCTTCACTCACCCGTCTTTCGCTAGAGCGCACAGCAGTAAGTGATTTGGGAATTGCCCAATTGAAAAAGTTGGGTAAACTTCAATATCTTAATTTGATTGGAACTAAAGTAAGTATCAAGGGCTTAGAACAGTTAAAAGGCTTAAGTGAGCTCAAACAAATTTTCCTATTCCAAACTTTGATTCAGCCTTCGGAGGTAGATCAGCTTAAAAAGCTATTTCCTAAAGCTAAGATTGATTTAGGTGGATATAAATTACAATTTTTAGAGGGGGATACCACCGAATTAAAAGATCCTAAACTGAAATAAGAATTCAATATTGTTTTTAATTATTTAATGTGAACTAAACATGAATGACATTTTAAATGGTGAATTTTATAGTAGTATTTAGATTCATCTAGGCATCCTCAAATTATGGAAAAAAATTTTAAAGATCAATCAAGGCGATTATTTATCAGACAGATATCACTGGCCTCGGCCTTGCTTCTTAGCGGAAAGATAACAGATCTTTCTGCAGAGGAAGTATACGGTTTAAAGTCAAAGGTAAAACTAAGGTTTGTTGTGGCCTCCGATTTTCATTATGGTCAGCCGGACACTGCTTTTAATGAAATGACTGAAAAGGTTATCAGCCAGATCAATCTGTTTAATAAAACCAATAAATTGAATTTCTGTGTTATTAATGGTGATATCATTCATAATGAAAAGTCTTTTTTACCATTGGTCAAAAAGAAAATTGATCAGCTTGATGTGCCTTATTTTGTAACCAGAGGTAATCATGACATGGTTACAAGTGAGTTCTGGAATGAGGTCTGGAAAATGCCTTTGAATCATAGCTTTGAAACAAAGGATGCCGCATTTATTTTGGCCGATACCTCTAATGAACAGGGAACTTATGTTTCTCCTGATCTGGTTTGGTTAGAGTCTAAGCTAGAGCAGTATAAAAATAAAAAGAACGTGTTTCTGATACTTCATATCCCACAGGCAAAATGGACTAAGCATGCAATTGATACGCCTGATTTTTTTACATTAATTAAAAAGTATCCAAATATTCGGGCAGGTTTACATGGTCATGAGCATGACCAGGATGGTGTGAAAATGGTTAATAATATACCATTCCTATTTGACTCACATGTAGGAGGTAATTGGGGTACTCCTTACAATGGTTTTAGGGTTCTTGAGTTATTGAGTGATGGAACATTGCTGACTTATATGATGAATCCTACCGAAAAATTAGCAGTGTTGAACTTTTAAAATACATACATCCGATGAGTAATTCATCGGATGTATGTATCAGTTTATAAAGTAAGTTTCATTCCAGCAAAGAAATTTCGCGGAGCAGCAGCATTGAAAAATCTGCCACCAAAGGCATTCAGATCATTTCCTAAACTATAGGTTTCATCCAGAAGGTTATCTATTCCTGCAAAAACATCAAGTACAGGTTTGCCTGGTTTACTAGTTCTCCATCCAGCTTTACAATGAACCAGATCAAATGAGTTTGAAAAAACATTATTTGCATCATTCAACGCAATTTTTGACGTGTAATTATGCTGTGCGAATAGGTAGAAATTCTTTTGGAACCGGAAGTCTAATCCACTGATCACAACCGACCTTGGTGTGCCTGTAAGA
>CAIJME010000010.1 GCA_903821625.1 uncultured Sphingobacteriales bacterium
GGGCTTCTACAAGCATAAGTTTTACGCTTCTCGTGCCTCGAAGCTATTGAATTGCTTAATACAAAACGTGATTGACGTGTGGCAGGATTAGCTGCGCTGATCCTGAATTGGGGGGCCGTTACAAAGGCAAGCCTTACGCTTCTCGTGCCTCGAAGCTAGGCTTTGTTGTTTTTACTTCGCCTTTTATCCGCATAGGGCGGATAAGGCTGCGTTAAAACAACAAAGCCCTTTTTGCTTTCAGCAAAAAAGGCTTTGTTTGTCGGGGTGGCAGGATTCGAACCTACGACCTCCTGGTCCCAAACCAGGCGCGATACCGGGCTACGCTACACCCCGAAAATTAACAACGATTGCAAATGCATTTCAGTTGTTTACGGATTGCAAAGATAGACTTTTCATGATTTTTGACAAATATATTTGAAAATAAATTGAAGATATTTTCACAATTAGGATTGAAATAAGTATAAAGTGCTGTTCAGTGGGATAAAGTATAATTATTAACAATTTAAAACCATTTTATTAGCTATTAATTTAAAAAATGTTTTCCCAGATTAATAGAAAATGTCATAATTGGTCAATTTTTATTAGATTTCTTAATAATATATAGCACTTCACGCTATTATTTTATTACTAAACAAACTAAATAATAAATTGACATTCAGCAGATTTTAATAGCTCTTTTAGAGATTATTTTTGTTCCATAATTAAAATATAAAGTATAATGTTATGAGAAAATTAGGACTGTTTGCCATCGCGGCATTATTTGCATTCACAGCATGCAACAGTAGTGCAGAGAAATCTGAATCTACAACGGAGGATACCCTGTCTAAGGCAGCTGCACCTGAGTTAGTTGAAAAAGAAATTTCAATTACAATTAATGCCGGTGATGATATGATGTATGATCTTGCAGAAATTAAAGTCAAAGAAGGTCAAACTGTAAAATTAACGTTGAATCATACCGGTAAACTTCCAAAAGAATCTATGGGGCATAACTGGACATTACTTGCTCAAGGAACTATTGTTTCTGACTTTGCAGCAAAAGCTATGCAAGCAAAAGACAGTGATTATATCCCTGCTGGTGCTACCGAAGTTATTGTACATACCAAATTGATTGGCGGTGGTCAATCCGATACCATTGAGTTTTCAGCCCCTGCAAAGGGCGTATATGAGTTTATTTGTACTTTTCCAGGACACGTAGGAATGATGAAAGGTACGTTTTACGTAGAATAATATTCTTTCAGGTAATCCAATCTTAAAAGCCCGGAATATATTATTTCGGGCTTTTTCATGTTCGGGCTAATCTTAAAAAATGATTTAGAAGGTGATTGAACTGCTTTTTATTTAAACCCAATAAACCTAAAAACAATTTCAGTTTTCCTTTGAATTAATATGTTCTGATGATTTCAAAGCAAGAGCAACAATAAGTAAAAGTGCCAACCCAAATAGTAGATATTGCGTTTCATAATAAGAATTCATTGCCTTCACAACTGTCCAATTATTATTTTCTATTGTTAGTTTTACTTCATGCTTGTTGCTGTTGTTTAAAATATATTGTTTTTGGGGTAAACCTTTTAAAGTAAGAATTAACTCACTCATATTGTTATTCATGTCTTTAAACAAAGTGTTTTTTACATAAACAGAATTAAACTTAGATGGTGCATTTAATAATTCTGCAAATACCGTAGTTTCATGTCCTAGTAAAACTTTAGGATTACTAAGTTTGAAGGTTTCATCATTAATAATTACCAAGCAATTATTCTGAAAATGTTTAATTACTAATAGCTGAAACTCTTCAGGGGTTTTGTAAGCATTTTTGCCAAATAAATAATCAACCTCGCCCTCAAAGGCAATAAGAGAACTTTTGATAACAACAAAGTATTTACCATTTTGTTCATAAATCATCAAGTTAGATAAATCGGGCTCATGGGCTTGAACTACCTTTGCACATAATAATAAAAGGATTAAACAAATCGACTTCATTATATCTCTTTTTTAGTATTAGTTTGCATAGGCTCCAGCTAAACTATTTATAAAATTATTAGCTCCTGCTTTATCTACATGGTAGTGATAACCTCTTGTAACGTCAGAATGTCCCCGGCTTGCATCTAGATCTGTATATTCTGTTGCTGATGCACTCAATCTTTCATAAATACCAAAACCATCCAATGCATAACCAATCATTGCAGCATGACCATCAGCTTGTGTTATTTTTTTTGACATACCCGTTGCAGCATGATAATGATAACCTGCACCCATATTTATATGCCCGCCTGCATCGTCAAATGGAGCTAATGTATAAGCAGCTAATATCACATTTGCAGGAGCTGGTGCATCAAATACAACACCATTAAATGCTATTCCTCTAATTGAAGGTCCTGCAGACATAGGGCCATTTCCAAAACTAATAGGAGAAGTTAATTTTATAGGCGTTACAGGAATATAAATAGTTTTTGTTATACTAGATACATAAGATGGTAAGCATTCTACACAATAGTTTTTATAGGCTACTCCAACATTTGGATTAGCTGCTGCTGCACAATCTGCTTGAGTTAACGTTTTTGTAATTTCACCAGTAGTGGTATTATACATTTGCCAGGTTGTATTTTTGTAAAAAGTGCCTAGGTTTTTAATAAATGCTCCATCTACATCATATACATTACCACCTTCTAACCAAATACCACCTTTGGTTTTATCGTCGCTAATATTGCTTGGACACCAAGGACCTTGTGCATGGTCAGTTGGGGTGTTTTTTGAAACTATTTTAAAACAATCAACCGTTGATCCATTAGAGAGTGTCCTGGGAACGATAGTAATCGGTTCGGATAATCCCGCAGTCAAGAAATTTGTAGATTCTACCTTAATTACTAGGGCAGCGGGGTCGGCAATTTGACTGCCTTTGTTTTTTGAACATGATACCACACTTATTATACTACAAATCACAAGACCTAAAGGGATAATTTTCATTGCTTTCATTTTTTAAAGTTTTAAATGTTACTATTGATATATTAGACGAAATAAAAATTAACTTCCTTTCTTTTCCTAAAACTGTAACTTATAAACCACATTGGGAAAAAAGCCTAGTTGATAGGTTGACTTAATACTTTGCAATCTGTCGTCATATTTTTGTGAAAACACATTGTTATGATTGGTGACATTTTGCAAATCCAACGAGAAAGTATGTGACCTTTTTCTTTCACCACTATTTAAAGTGTAACCCGCTTTAATGTCAAAACGATAATAACTATCATAAAAACCGGAATAAGCATTGGTAGAAAGCTGCTCACGGCCAATTGTATTGGAAGCTGCTAAATCGATAGGTGTATACGCCCTGCCGCCAGCATTGGTAAATTTAAAATCGGCTGATAATTTATTTCTTTTTTCACTTCCAACTTTCCATTCTTTTCCGGCTAATACATTAAAAACATACTTTCCGTTAAAAGCGGAATTTCTTTCAATATCATCGCTTCCTGTATATTTTGAGCTATATATTGATGAGGTAAATAAACCATAATATCCTTTGCTGAAGAATTTCTCAATAGTTAGTTCAACGCCATAATTTTTTCCTGTACCATTATTGGTTAAGTTGTCCTGCAAATCGGTTTTAAATGTAGAACCTGTATTAAGCATGGAATAACTGCTTGAAAAAGTGTTAACAGGTACATTGTAAATCGATTGATAATAAATTTCAGATTTAATTCGCCAGTCATTAAATGGCTGAATATTATAACCCAATACAAAATGATGGCTTTTGGTGAAATCTAAATCTTTGTTGTTATAAACGGTGTTGCCACTTGCATTTGTGCTTTGTAAAAAATACACATTGATGGGTTGCATTTGAGAATGTAAACCGTAGCCGAAATTAAAACTACTCGTATTGTTTAGAGTGTATACCAGTCCTAATCTTGGTTCAATGGCAGCTGAATTATTTAAGAAAAATAGTTGTGTATGAACTCCTGCATTTATGGCAAGTTTCCCGGTTAAATTATATTTAATATGGGCATAAGCCTGTGCTAAATTGGTGCTGCTTGTATAATCCCATAGTTGAGTGTAGTTATCATTTATCCTGTTTTTTGTTTTATTGAATAGATCCACTCCAATGATCTCATCCTGAATACCTACTTTAATAAAAAATCGGGAATTTATTTTTGAATTGTAGGTGCTGCTAATGTTATAACTTGTTTTAGTAACATTGCTAACTTCTTTTATGAAACTAGAATTGGTAGCTCTATCGTTGTCATAGCCAGTTTGGTCACTGCTTGAATTATTAATCCCAATTGTTGAGCTAATAAAAGATTTTTTATTGATTTGTTTATAATGGTTTATGCCAACTATGCCAATTGTGCTGGCAAAA
>CAIJME010000011.1 GCA_903821625.1 uncultured Sphingobacteriales bacterium
TCAACAGATTTCTCCAGGCGTTAATAATTTGTTGGAATACTTTAATTTGATTCGCTTGTCGAAATGACGTGATATTATATTGCCGTCATTCCGAATGAGGCACGAAGAGGAATCTCGTTAATGAAAACTGTACCCCGATCAACAGATTTCTCCAAGCGTTAAAAATTTGTTGGAATACACTAATTTGGTTCGCTTGTCGAAATGACGGATTGAGCCTTTCCCCTTTCAGCTTTTAGCTCCTTACTTATTACCTATAACTTTTACCTTTCCGCTTTCCCCTTTCAGCTTTCACCTTTCCCCTTCCCCCCTCCAAACCTTATACTGATTAATCAAGCCATTAGTTGAAGCATCATGCCCAGTAACCGGTTTTTCATCTTCAAGCTCTGGTAAAATACGCCCTGCCAGTTGCTTGCCTAGCTCAACACCCCATTGATCAAAACTAAAAATGTTCCATATTATACCCTGAACAAATATTTTATGTTCGTAAATCGCGATAAGCGAACCTAAAGTATGGGGTGTGATTTTTTTAATCAGGATCGAGTTGGTAGGTCTATTGCCTTCAAAAACCTTGAATTGTGCCAATTTCTTTATTTCATCCTCAGTTTTTCCGGCAGCTTTCAGTTCAGCAATAACCTCATCTTTGCTCTTGCCATTCATTAAAGCTTCAGTTTGAGCAAAGAAATTAGATAGGAGTAACTGATGATGATTTCCAATTGGATTATGGCTCTGAGCAGCTGCTATAAAATCGCAAGGAATAAGTTTGGAACCTTGATGTATAAGTTGAAAAAAAGCATGCTGTCCGTTAGTGCCGGGTTCTCCCCAGATCACCGGACCAGTCTGATAGTGGATAGCCATACCATTGCGGTCGGTTGATTTTCCATTGCTTTCCATATCTCCCTGTTGGAAATAGGCAGCAAAGCGATGCATATATTGATCATATGGTAAAATTGCCTGACTTTCAGCACCGAAAAAATTGGTGTACCACACACCTAGTAAGGCCAGAGTCACTGGAATATTTTTTTCAAACTCTGTATTTCTAAAATGCTGATCGGCATCATGTGCACCATCTAATAAAGCCTTGAAATTGGAAAATCCGATACCGCAGGCTATGCTAAGTCCGATGGCACTCCAGAGTGAATATCTTCCACCAACCCAATCCCAGAATTCAAACATATTAGCCGTGTCAATTCCGAATTTTGAAACTTCTGGCTCATTGGTTGAGATGGCCACAAAATGTTTGGCTACATCTTTTTCTGCGGCGCCACCTTTCAGAAACCAATTGCGAGCAGAAAAGGCATTTGCCATAGTTTCCTGGGTAGTAAATGTCTTGGAGGCAATCATGAATAGGGTAGTCTCAGGATCAAGTTCTTTAAGTGTTTCTACAATATGAGAGCCATCCACGTTCGAAACGAAGTGTAATTTTATATGATTCCTGTAGGCTTTTAGTGCTTATGTTACCATAACGGGGCCCAGATCCGAGCCACCAATGCCAATATTTACAATATGAGTAATTGCTTTGCCAGTGTATCCTTTCCATTGCCCTCCGATCACCCGATCAGAAAACTGTTCCATTTTAGTTAAAACTCGATGAATATCAGCTAATATATCTTTTCCCTCTAGGTTGAAACCCGAATGGTTTGGATTACGCAATGCGGTATGTAAAACTGCCCTGCCTTCAGTTTCATTGATTTTATCCCCTCTAAACATAGCTTCAATGGCTTCTTTCAATTCACATTCATTGGCTAGATTCAATAGTAGTTGATGGGTCTCTGAATTGATTCTGTTCTTGGAGTAATCAAGTAAAATATCTCCGAAAGTGATTGAAAATTGTTTAAATCGTGAATTATCCTTGAATAGATCAATTATTTTCTCCTTTTTGATCTTGTTGAAATGGTCAGAAAGAGCTTTGAATGTATCTGTTGAAGTTAAATTATGGCGGGGAAGCATAAATTTCGATAAAAGGTTAAAGAAAAATCAATTTTATTGTAAAATTAGACTTAATATCTATTAATTTGAAGAAATTTCCAATTAGCCAAATATATACCAATGAAGAAATTATTAAGCATTCTGCTCATGGGCTATTGCATTCCCTTGTTTGCCCAAACCAAGGCAGATGATATTAAGACATTTACCTTAAATAACGGAATGAAATTCCTGGTCGCTGAAGACAATTCAATCCCCAATGCCAATATGTACTTGTTCTATAAGGTAGGTTCCCGAAATGAACATCCAGGTATCACCGGATTATCGCACTTCTTTGAGCACATGATGTTTAACGGGGCAAAAAAATACGGACCTAAAATGTTTGACCAAACCATGGAATTTAATGGTGGAGCTAATAATGCATACACCACACAGAATGTTACGGTTTATACAGATTGGTTTCCGGTAAATGCGATGGAGACTATTTTTGACCTTGAGTCAGATCGTATTGCCAGCTTGAACATTGACTCTAAAATGGTGGAAAGTGAGCGTGGCGTCGTACTTTCTGAACGTAGCACAGGTCTTGAAAATTCTCCATGGAATATGTTAAGTGATGCATTGAATGCGAGCGCATTTCAGGAGCATCCATATCATTGGACGGTAATTGGCTATGAGACGGATATAAAAAACTGGACAAAAGAAGACCTTGAAAAATATTTCAGGACTTATTATGCCCCCAATAACTGTGTGGTAGTAATTTCTGGAAATGTAAAGGTTGATGAAGTTAAACGAATGGCAGAGAAATACATGGCTCCTATACCCGCAAATGCACCTCCAAAATCGGTTCATCTGGTTGAGCCTCCACAAACCGGAGAGCGCAGAGTGATTATTCAGAAGGAAGTTCCAAGCCCTTATTTAATGATTGGCTACCATACGCCTGAAGCTACCAATAAGGATTATTATTCTTTAAGTATTCTGAACGCCGTACTTAGCAGCGGAAATTCATCCAGACTCTATTCAGAACTGGTTGATAAAAAGCAGCTAGCAAACATGGTTGGATCTGATTTCAGTGAAAGCTTCGATCCCAACTTGTTTACTATGTATGCAATTGCAGCAAAAGGTGTAAAGGAAGTAGATATAGAATCAGCTATTTATGCTGAGATTGATAAAATCAAAAAAGATGGAATCACTGAAAATGAACTTCAAAAAATCAAGAATCAGAAGCTGATCGAGTTTTATGCTCAGATTGAGACAATCAATGGAAAGTCGAATAATATCGGGACGTATGAATTATTTTTTGGGGATTATCGAAAGATGTTCGATGCGCCTGCTGAATATTCAAAGGTAAGTATTGAGGATGTGAAGCGTGTGGCAAGCCAATATTTTAATAAGTCAAATCGTACGGTTGGTATTTTGAAATCTAATGTAGAAGAATAAGGACATGAAAAAATTAGGAAAAAATATCTTGGCTGTTCTGATTGCATTGGTACTTTGTAGCCCGGCAATTGCCCAAAAAACACCCTTGGCATTTAAAGTGCCCGTTTATGAAAAGTTTACTTTACCCAATGGATTGACCGTTTACTTAATGGAGCAGCATGAAGTTCCGTTAATCAGTGTTTCTGCCATTGTTCCTGCTGGAGCTATCTATGATGCTGAGAAATCTGGTCTTGCCAGTTTAACCGCCGCAGGGTTACAATATGGTACTAAATCGTATTCAAAAACAAAAATCGAGGAGGATCTTGACTTTATAGGAGCAGACCTGAATACCTTTGCAAGTAAAGAATCGGCCACAATTACCTCAAAGTTTGCAGCAAAGGATGCTGAAAAGGTTCTTCCAATTCTTAAAGAAGTGTTGGTAGATCCTGTATTTGATAAAGACGAATTTGAAAAGGAGAGAAAACGAGTTCTTTCAAGTCTTGAGCAGGCAAAGTTAAGTCCTAGAAATGTGATCAATGCCTACTGGGATAAATTCATCTATGGCTCCCATGTATATGCAAATCCTGTAAATGGAAGTCCCGCCACGGTTGGGAAATTCAGTGTGGATGATTTAAAGACCTTTTACAAAAACAATTACGGTCCGCAAGGTTCTGCTATTGCTATTGTTGGTGATTTCAATACAAAAGTGATGAAAGCACGTATCAGTAGCCTGTTTGGTGCATGGAAAAGGACCGGTCTTCCGCAGAGTAATCTTGCCGCTCAGGCTGTAAGTATGCCCCAAACTGCCCGTGTGCTTTTGGTGAATAAAGAAGACGCCCGCGAAACTACTTTCTTAATTGGAGGAATGGGAATTCGTCGCGATAACCCCGATTTTGTAGCCATTGAAGTAGTTAATACCGTTTTTGGGGGTCGATTTACTTCCTGGTTAAATGATGAGCTTCGGGTTAATTCCGGACTTACCTATGGAGCCAGAAGTAGTTTCTCGCCTTTAAAAAATTCCGGAACCTTCTCCATTTCAACATTTACAGCCGTAAAAACTACGCTTCCAACAGTTGAAAAAACCTTGCATGTACTGGATAGTTTGCATGCAACAGGTTTTGACGAAAAGACACTGGCTTCGGCAAAGAATTATGTTAAAGGACAGTTTCCACCGCGTTATGAAACTGCCGGTCAACTAGCTGGTTTATTAACTCAGATGTTTTGGTATGGCTTTAATGAATCCTTCATTAATAATTTTCAGAGTAATGTTGATGGGCTCACGCTGGCCAGGTCAAAAGAGATCATCAATAAATATTTTCCAAAAGATAAGCTTCAATTTTTATTGATTGGTAAATCAGAAGATATTAGGAGTATTGCAGCAAAGTATGGTCCTGTTACAGAAAAGGATATTAAGGCTGACGGATTTTAAGATTTATTGGCTAAAAAGATTCAATATCCTATTGGATTTTACTCAATTGATGAGTAATTTTTTTCTATTTTTGCACTATGACCAAAGAAAATATTCAGGATTTAAGAGACAGAGTAACGTCTCTGAGGAGGCATCTTTGACATCGACAAGAAGTTAGATGATCTCAAAAATGAACAGGATATTGCCCTGAGGCCCGATTTCTGGGATGACCCAAAGGAGGCCGAAAAAGCATTGCATTCAATAAACACTAAGAAAAAATGGACCGATGAGTTCCAACTTGCGGAAGCCTCCGTAGAAGATGTTACCGTCATGCTCGATTTTTTCCAATCGGGAGATGCCACCGAAGCCGAACTTAAGGAGCAATTTGATATTACCGTTAAAAAGGTAGAAGAGCTAGAGTTCAAAAATATGCTCAGTTCTGAAGAAGATCAGCTGAATGCGGTGATGCAGATTACTGCTGGGGCTGGTGGTACCGAAAGTTGCGACTGGGCAGCTATGCTACTCAGAATGTATGTTATGTGGGGCGAAAAGCATGGATTTAAGGTTAGTGAACAGGATTATCAAGAAGGCGATGTGGCCGGAATTAAGACTGTAACCATACAATTTGAAGGCAATTTTGCCTATGGGTATTTAAAGGGGGAGAATGGTGTTCACAGGCTGGTTAGAATTTCACCTTTCGATTCAAATGCAAAGCGTCATACCTCATTTGCTTCAGTGTATGTATACCCATTGGTAGATGATACCATTGAGATCTATGTTAACCCGGCAGATATTGAATTTGAAACCTTCCGCTCTGGCGGTGCTGGAGGTCAGAATGTTAATAAGGTGGAAACTGCCGTTCGTTTATATCATAAACCATCTGGGATTATCATTAAAAATCAGGAATCACGTTCTCAGCTTCAGAATAAAGAGAATGCTATCCGGCTATTAAAATCGCAGCTTTATGAGGCAGAAATGCGTAAGCGTCAAGAAGCTTCAGCAACCATTGAGGGAAATAAGAAAAAGATAGAATGGGGCTCACAGATACGTAATTATGTGCTTCATCCATATAAACTGGTTAAAGATTTGCGCACAAATTATGAAACATCCAATGCTCAGGCAGTTCTTGATGGCGACCTAGATGAATTTTTGAAGGCTTATTTGATGGAATTTTAACAAAGATCCAAGAACCAAGAACCAAGATCCAAGAACCAAGACAAAAGAACCAAGACAATTCAGTGCTAATTTGAAATTTACAGTATTTCCCAAAATCTGATAACAGATTTTGAGTATTGAGTATTGAGTATTGAGATAGATTCTGCTTCAGACCTCATACCTCAGACAACTACCTTTTAGTTTTCAGCTTTCAGCTTTTAGCTTTCAGCTTTTGGCTTTCAGCTTTTAGCTTTAAACTTTCAGCTTTCCCCTTTCCCCTCCCTATCTCGGTTCCGGAAAAATACCCAGCATCTCTTCAACTTCAGCAACTTTTTCTACTGCTGATAACTTTTCATAAGCACTGATGAGGTTTCGAAGTACCCGCTGAATAATTTCTACATTACTGCAAGGTTCATAGAAATGTTGCTGAGGTTTGAGATTAAGTTGTTTTAAGAATCCATCCACATCTTTTCTTCCAAAAAGAAAACCTTTATTAAATGCATTGATGTAAAATAAGATGCGATTTTCGAAATCGTTTTCCGAAGTGTTGTTATGCTCTGCCAGTTCTTCATCTACGTAGGCAAGTACGAAATGCTGAGGCAGGTTAACTCCATAGATTGGAATATCTAGTTTTTGTGAAATAATCGAATAGATTACTGCAAGTAGGATCTGATTTCCTTTTTTGCTCTCCAAAACCTGACTCAAATATGAATTTTGGGGATCTTGATGGTTGCTGGTATTACCTGAAAATCCATGAGTTTCATAGATTACATCATTGATCAGCTTAACCTTTTCAACTGCACTCATTTCATAGATCAACTGCATCCAGATATCTCTTTTAATATCTTCGATCTGATTGATTATCTTTTGTTCATCTAGGTCGGGGTATTGATATTTATTGATGATTAGCATCCCCTGAAGGAGGTCAAATGATCCTGAGATATACCAAAGTTCTAGTTCTTGTTTTACATTACTGAATTGGATTTTGTGTACCAGATTTTCAATTCTCTCCTGAAGCATAGAATCCAATGAATGTGACCAGGCATTTTCTAGATAGCCAATCACCTCATTACCAATAGACAAGAGCTTTTCCTCCACATGACTGGATATTTCAACATCCGGGTCGTCGAGCAATTTTATAAGAGATTGTACTTCTTTTTCGTTCATTTGTATTTACAAATTTAAGCAAAAATGTGCTTCTTCTTATGAGTTTTGTTGGCTGTCAGCTTCTTCTATCTGAAATCTCATGTCTCAGATCTCACATCTGAAAACTATCTTTAGCCCCATGATAAATCTCCAATTGGCGGTTGATTTCCTTAAATATCGATTAAAAGCTAAAACGCGGCATGGTGTACATTCGCCCTTTGCCTACCGTTTGGTTGATCAAGTTATTTACGACTTTCAAGCCAAAAAGATTTATGCTGATATTGAGAAATTACGGTCTGAATTAGTACGTGATATGCGCAGTATACCTATCACCGATCTTGGTGTTGGTTCAGTGCTTAACAAGAGTAAACAAAAAAAGGTTAGCACATTAGCCAGAAATAGTTTAAAAGCTACCAAGGTAGATCAGCTCATCCATCGACTTGTAGCAGATGTAAATCCGGTAAATATTATTGAATTGGGTACCTGCTTAGGCATTACAACAGCATACCTTGCCAAAGCAGCTCCTAATGCAAGGGTCATAAGTATCGAAGAATGTCCTGAAACGGTAGCTATCGCTCTTGAAAATCTTGAAAAACTTCAAATTCAAAATACAGAAATCTGTGTTGGGAATTTTGATGAGCTATTACCAGCTATTATTAAAAATATTCCTGAGCTCGATCTCATATTAATCAATGGCAGTCATACTAAAGAGGCTATTTTGAATTATTTTCAATGGTGTCTTCCAAAATTAAGTGAACGCTCCATCATGATATTTGATCATATTCATCGAAGTAAAGAAATGAATGAGGCTTGGGAATATATTAAAGGACAACCCAAAGTCAGTGTAACTATTGATCTATTCCAAATCGGACTGGTATTCGTTAAAAAAGGCCAGGCGAAAGAAGATTTTGTGATTCGGTTTTAATACCTATAACTGAGTAGAAACTGTTATTCTTTTATGTTTTTGTAGCTCAGGATTCATAACCCTGAGGTCAGGAGTTCAAATCTCGTTTTCGCTACAAATCTTGTTATAAATGTGATAGGCTTTCTAAATACTAATTGGTTTTATCAAATACGGTCTTCCAAGAACGCTCACCATCCCATATATTTGATTTTGCATTGGCTTGAACAGTTATACTCTTACCATCATTACTCAATTTCCAAACCTCTGTTACGTTAGTAAATGCTTTTTTCTTAACATTTATTTTGTAAGGAGTAGCCGTTATAAAGTATACAATTGAATTAATTGTCATAGTTTGTCCATCAGCTGATAACCTTACAGTGAACTTCTTTTCGTTTCCTTGGCCATGATTTATTTGGCTTTCTTTACCGTTGATGATCAGCTTTTCACGGCTTGTAGTATACTTTGCTTCTGGATGCGAGTTTGGATTTTCTATAGTTAGAAAATTTGGCTCCTCCACTATTTTCATTGTTTTTGAATTCATACGGTCACTTTCCACATACGAGCAAAAAATATTTCCGCCTAAACTTATTGGCTCTTTGGATTTCCATTCACCAGAAAATTTAGTTCGATGAGTGACATTTTTTTGTTGTGCTTCTAGAGTAAAACAGAATACTACTGTTAATAAAATAATGACACTGGTTAAAAAGTACGTTTTATTTCTCATAAGTTTTTATAACAACTTTACGGATTGTCTAAAGGTATAACATCGCCTTCAATGAGGAGTACATATTATAAATGAATCTAATTCTTTCTTATTCCATCAAAGTACATTATTTGAGTTTGAAACGGCTCAGTGGCTCGGTCTGTAAATGAATTATAAATACCGAATTTCATGTATACTCTTCCAGATTTTGTTATTAAAGTTGGTCTAACTTCTGAAAACAATTTATTACCATCAATGAATACTGCTAGTTCTCCATCTGATTTATCAGAAACTTTTATTTGATATTTTATTGTTATCCATCTATCATATGGTGTTGTGGTAATTGTGTAATTCTTATTCCAATCCCATGTAAAATCTTTATGAGTTCTGATTAAAAGAGTATTGTTGTTTTCCATAACCAAATAGGCTAATGCGCCGAAAGTATTTAAAGTATCAGAATAATTAATTTGAGTCAAAACCATTAAATTATTTCCAGCAGGTCTAAATTTAGATTGCGCAGGAATGTATATATTTTCTGTATAAGAGATAATCTTTCCGATTTCTGATTGAGGATTAACTTCATACATTTCAGTTCTCATTCTGTTAGTCGCACAGTCATTAAATCCACTGTTCCATCCACAATCTCCATTTCTTAATTCGAATCTTGCACTTTCATTTCCATCAAATACAGGGTAACCATTTGTTTTACTTACAATTAAGCTACCGTATGACTTATTTCCTTCTGTATTCACATTATCAAAAATCAACTCATTGAATACATCTTGATTCTTGACTCTAACAAAATTAGTTCCAACAGTAGGAGAGGGTTCTTTAAAAATTTGCTTATCTGGAGTGATTGGGTTATCATTTTGATTATTAGGTGATGTTTTACTGCATGCAAATAGAAATAGAATTCCCAAACTAAAAATTAATTTTTTCATTATTTTGGTTTTAATAAATCCATTGGGGTATATAAAGTTATAAAAACGCTTTTGAATGTGATTTAAATCCTAAGGCCCCTGCGTAAGGCACCCTTAAAATCAGGCAATATCGGTTGATTTCGATTTTTTAAACACAATTTATTATAAGTCAACACTTTAATTTTATAAAAAACTCTTGATAATCCTTAATTCTTGGATTTTTATCCTGTTTTTATTGGGTTTGAAATTAAGGTATTCGTTAAATGTGTCTTTTTTGTTTCCGGCCAATCGATTAGGTGTGTTTTTTATATTATACCGAGTTTTATTGCCTTCATTTTCAATATCAAAACACTTACTGGCTCATCTGGCTCCTGTAATTGCCTACGCATTCGCTTACTGTAAGTGGACGATCGTAAAATCGAAATGCCTTGACAACATTATTTGCCCTTAATCCTCCACCAATTGCGATGTCGCCTATCCGGATTTTATTGGAGCTCACTGCCTCCATAGTATTGTCCAATTGACCCCAACCGAATATCCGCTCCTTGCCACCGCTGTTAAATATTCCATTGATTACATAACTGATAATTTTTGCACGATAATCTACAATAAGTGAGATCTCGGTTGTCCCAAAGAATTTGACTACCCCTGCATCCGAGGTCCATGATGTTGTTTTTACCCCATCAGTCATAGTAAATTTTACAGCATAATTTGCACTCATTTCAAGCCAAAATCCTTTTCCTGCATCTCTGCTTTCATATATCACCTCTCCTTCTTTCAACTTTGTGATATTTGCTACCATATTAATGGTGAAGCCTTCTCCCTTTGAAGGCTCCTGAATTGAAGGCAAATTGAATTCTTTTTTGATCAGATTTTCTCCCGATTCATTTATCATCAGCCCTTTAGTGGATATTTTACTTACATGGAATTGTTCCCATAAGTTCTTGAAAAAATTTGCATCAATTTCATGACACA
>CAIJME010000012.1 GCA_903821625.1 uncultured Sphingobacteriales bacterium
GAGGTTGGAGGTCTGAAGTCTGAGGTTTGAGATCTGCTAAAGTATTAGTTGAAATGTAGTCTTCATTCTCGCAAATGAGTAATGGGCCAACTCCAAATCCAAGTGCACTTCCGGCATGAAGTAACACATATTTTTCAGTGAGATAGGCATAGGCATGAAAGCTCAGTTTGGTGATATCGAGCTCGGCCCGGAAGGCTTTTTGATTAAGTGTTTCAACATCATCAAATACCACATCGAAACTCAAGCCTTCAGTATCGATTTTTTGATGGATCATGGCATCAAAAATGAAGGTATCGTTAGGGCATGGAGAAAATCCGAGGCTTAGTTTCATGAATCAAAAAGATGTATAAGCGTATCATTTAACGTATTCACTGCAAGTTCAATATTCCAGTTTGCCCGGTTTCGCCGCTCCACAAAATTTGAAATTGCCCGGATCTGTATGCACGAGGTATGGGCTTGTTCACAGGCATAAAAAAAGGCTGCACCTTCCATACTTTCAATTTCTGGGCTGAAATGGGCAATGGTTTTTGAAATGGAAAGGGCATTTCCATGTACTTTATTAACAGTAATTGCTTTGACTTCCTGTAGGCTTCTGTGTTTTGTAAACGATGGGTTGGGCTTTGGTAAATAGTTGCTTTTGCCAAGTCCGAGCATTTCCATAGCTAAAAATTCGTCTCCATCTTCAGCACCTAATTCAGCAAATATATCTTCTTTAACCAGGCAAATATCTCCGGGTTTAATATTGGGATTAAAACTTCCTGCAATGCCGGCGTTTATGGCCAGTTCAAAATGTTCTTCTGAAAAGGCTTTGCCCAGTGAAAATGCAGTGGGTACCATTCCTGCACCTGTTATGAGTACTTTTATCTGGTAATTGCGTATGATTTTTTCATAAGGGAGCACATCACTAAATGAGAAATGTGTCAGAAAGGGTTCTATCTCGGCCCTAGTTGCGGCAACAAGTAGTATTTTCATGCTGCAATTTACGCAATTCGCTTAAAATTGATTAAGGCATGTTGTAGTTTGAGTATATTTGTATTTTAATTTTTTGAAAATGATATATATTACGCGTAAAGAGCGATTTAATGCAGCACATAAGCTGTACAGAGAAGAGTGGAGTGAACAACAAAATCAGGAAATTTTCGGAAAGTGCTCAAATCCCAATTGGCATGGCCATAATTATGAACTATTTGTTACGGTAAAGGGGGAAATTAATCCTGAAACTGGATTTGTAATCGATCTGAAAGAATTGAAACGAATCATTACCATTAATGTAACGGATGTTCTGGATCATAAAAACATCAATATTGATGTAGAATTTATGAAAGGCAAAATGGCTTCGACCGAAGTGTTGGCTGTTACGATATTTGAAGTTCTTAAACCGCATATTGATGGGCAGGGTGCCATCTTACATTCCGTTAAACTTTTTGAAACCGAAAATAATTTTGTAGAATACTTCGGTTGATCTAAATGAACTCAAGCATCTGATAATGGACAAAAAAAACAAGTCTTCAGAAAGTAAAATCGATGGGTATACCAAGATCGACCAATACGATCCACAAAAAATCGAGCGTATAGCGGCTCATTATAAAGCAATTTTAGCCGAGTTGGGTGAGGATCCATCCCGTGAAGGCCTTATTCAAACACCGGTTCGGGTAGCCAAGGCTTTGCAATTTCTTACGCATGGATACGATGCTAACCCAGAAGAAATTCTTCTCAGTGCCATGTTTAAGGAAGAGTATAATCAAATGGTTGTTGTAAAAGATATTGAAGTATTTTCTATGTGCGAGCATCACATGCTGCCCTTTTTTGGGAAGGCGCATGTTGCTTATATACCAAACGGCAATATCGTTGGGCTGAGTAAAATTCCTAGAGTGGTTGATGCCTTTGCTAGGCGTTTACAGGTTCAGGAGCGTTTAACCAATCAAATTCGTGATTGTATCCAGGAAACTCTAGATGCTACAGGAGTTGCAGTAGTTATTGAGTGTAAGCATTTATGTATGTCGATGCGTGGAATTCAAAAGCAAAATTCTATAACTACCACTTCTGCTTTTACTGGAGCTTTTGTAAATGAAACAACACGCGCTGAATTTTTGCGCTTGATTACGGCAAGCTTAAGTTAAAAGGACCAGTTATTTTTTATTAAATTACTTATATAGGATTCATTAATCATGAAATCATACTTATTTCCAGGGCAAGGAGCCCAGTTTGCAGGGATGGGAAAAGATCTTTACGATCATTCATCTACCGCAAAAAATCTATTTGAAACTGCTAATCAAATACTGGGTTTTAGAATCACAGACATCATGTTTTCAGGAACCGATGAAGATTTGAAGCAGACCAATGTAACGCAGCCAGCTATTTTTCTCCACTCTGTTATTTTGGCAAAAGAGTTGAAGAATAGTTTTAATCCAGACATGGTGGCTGGTCATTCACTTGGTGAGTTTTCTGCGCTTGTTGCCGCGCAGGCTTTATCCTTTGAAGACGGCTTACGTTTGGTAAGTGCACGTGCCAATGCTATGCAAAAGGCCTGTGAGGTAAGACCTTCCACTATGGCAGCAATACTTGGCCTAGATGATTTTACGGTTGAAGATATTTGTCAACGAGTTAGTGATATTGTGGTTCCAGCAAATTATAACTGTCCGGGTCAACTTGTTATTTCAGGAACCATTGAAGGTATTGATAAAGCTTGCGAGTTATTGATTGAAGCAGGAGCAAAGAGAGCAATAAAGCTAAATGTTGGAGGAGCATTTCATTCTCCTTTAATGGAGCTTGCTCGTGTTGAATTGCAATCGGCAATTGAGAATACCGAAATTAAGGAGCCAATCTGCCCAATCTACCAGAATATTGACGCTAAGGCATACACCGATGTGGCAAGCATTAAACATAATTTGATTGCACAATTGACCGGAGCAGTACGCTGGACCCAAACGATTGAAAAAATGCTTCATGATGGAGCAAGTTCATTTACTGAAGTTGGCCCCGGAAATGTATTACAGGGTCTTGTAAAGAAGGTTGATCGGGCTATACCAACGTTCAGCGCAGAATTGTAACCTAATTCTAATCGGACTTTATATATCGGTTGCATTGGCCCGATTAGCATTGTTTTCTGTGCCGTTATTTTAAATAGGAAGAACCTGACCTTAAATAGTTGATGTTTTAAGGCTACCGCTGCTTTGACTGTTGTACTTAGCTCTGCATTTTGTTCTTCATGGAATCTCGCTACAAAACTAACAGAATCTACAGCTGATCTTATTCATTCCGTTCAGTGGTCAGATTAGCATTGAGCTTTTTTAAAGCTTCGATATCTGAGCTGTATTTTGACACTACATTTTTAAGTTCTTTAATTTCTTCCTGTACTTTGGCAAGCTGACCTTGTGTAAGTTGACCTTGTGATAGGGCCGCTCTCAATTTTTTGATTTGTTTTCTTGCAATATCCTGCTCAGTTTTTATTTCCTGAGATAGCTTGATATTCATGCTTGAGACATTATCCAGTTCAGCTTCAATTTTGTCAATTTCAGTCTGCATTCTGGTTTTTTCATCACTAATGGTTACAATCCGTTCATTTGCTTTTTTATCTTTTAAAAATAAATAGGTATTGGTTCCGAGTAATGCCAGTATAACAGCAATTAAAAAATAGATTTTATTGGAATCTTTTTGTAAAGGTTGTTCTCCGTTTTCCATGTGCAATTAGTTTTTATAGATTCTATTTTTCTGTATAAAATCATATAATTTGAACTTTAATGATAACAAATATATTGTTTAACACGTATGATTCAGCTTTTAAATTTCCCATAAATTATTTTTTAGGCTTTGCCGAAAGCTATTCCCTTTAGATATTATTATGATGTATTTTGGCTTTAAGCAATAAATTAGATTATTATCTTTACTGACATACCAGAATATCCTATTCATGATAAAGAAGCTATTAGTCATTATTGTACTCTTAATTACTGTTCCATCTATTTCTAAATCTCAAAGTACTGAACACCCAAAGCGGGAATTTAGAGGTGTTTGGGTTGCTACTGTAGCAAATATTGATTGGCCTTCAAAGCCTGGTCTAAGTGCAGATGTTCAGAAAACCGAGCTTCTTCGAATTCTTGATCAGCATCAAAAGAATGGTGTGAATTCAATTTTATTCCAGATTCGTCCTGCAACAGATGCACTATATGGAAAAGGTCGTGAGTTATGGAGCCGGTTTCTTACCGGTAATCAGGGTCAGGCGCCTGTACCCTATTATGACCCATTAGATTTCGCTATTGTTGAAGCGCATAAAAGGGGAATGGAATTACATGCCTGGTTTAACCCTTACCGAGCTACGTTTAACCTGATAGATGCTCATACCAGTGCCAATCATATTACCAAGCAGAAACCTGAGTGGTTCTTTACTTATGGAGGCAAAAAATTATTTAATCCCGGACTTCCGGAGGTGCGTCAATACATAGTTAGTGTGATTATGGATGTGGTTAAAAACTATGATATTGATGGTGTCCATTTTGACGATTATTTCTATCCTTATCCTGAACCTAATCAGCCTCTTCGGGATAATGAAACTTTTTATAAGTATGGAACTGCTTTCAAAAATATTGATGATTGGCGACGCAATAATGTGGATACCTTGATTCATGTAGTTTCTGATAGTATTCATGCTACAAAAAAATATGTCAAATTTGGGATTAGCCCATTTGGAATTTGGCGAAATAAAACCCAGGATCCCGAAGGTTCTGAAAGTAATGGTTTTGACGGTTACGGAAAACTATATGCAGATGCCCGTAAATGGGCTCAGAAAGGTTGGATTGATTATCTGAATCCACAGATTTATTTCCCTTTTGGCTATCAGGTGGCACCATACGATAAGCTGGTTGATTGGTGGAGTAAAAATGCCTTTGGCAAACATGTTTATATTGGTCAGGGTGTTTACCGAGCTATGGAAAACCGTCCGGGATGGAGTAACCGTCGACAAATACCGGATCAGATTAGATATCTCAGAAAAAATGAAAATGTTCAGGGCAGTGTTTTCTTTAGTTCCAAATCAGTCACTAATAACCTGGCAGGTGTTCAGGATTCTCTACGAAATAATTTTTATCGTTATCCTGCTCTTCAGCCTGCAATGTCTTGGCTTGATGCGGTAAATCCAAATGCGCCAAGTGCTCTAATCGTAAAGTCAGTTGCTAAAGGCGTAGCATTAAGCTGGAAAGAGCCACTTGTGGCTAGTGATGGTGACAAAGCATACGGATATGTTATTTATCGCTTTAATCGTGGCGAAAAGATAGCTATTGAACAGGCTCAACATATCCTGAAGATCTCATTCAGCTCTGCCGAAACATCTTATATAGATAACACAGTAAGTGCTAATCATAATTATACTTATGTTGTGACAGCATTAGACCGGCTTAAAAATGAAAGTCAGCATTCTAATGCTGCATCAATAGCTGTTCAGTTTTGATATAAAGTATCACGAGTGTCAAGATAAAAATCTAAAGTATTAATTAAAATTGAAATTATAAACGGCAGGTATCTAAATCCAGGAACTGGAAAACTTATATCAATCTTAAACAAATCGTTCATTCACTGAACCTCCGTTCACCTTTCTTCCGCCTTGACTGGTGCGGCAATGACAACCCCAGCCCTCGCAGAACCTTTCATAGCAGCAGGCGCAGCGGTGGGATTATTCGCTTTTGTTTATTGTTTTTTAAAGGCACTCATGGTCTCGTCGTACCGCCTCGGCATGGTTCTTTTTTGCCCGTCCGAACGGATTCATCCGGGCGGGCTACAGAAAAAGAACTAAGCCCCCGCGGCTATGAGCGGAAGGAAATTATACATGCTTGGTGGGTACCACCAAGCAAAGGGAAAATGGCATTGTGTGAATGGAAGGGGCATTGCCCGCCTGCGTTAATCAGTCATAACATTCAATTTAGATTGATTTCAGTCTTTTAAATTCCAATTATCAATACAAAGACCTATATTGTTTGTTGAGAACCTAATTGAAGCTTCCTATTTCTTAAATTAAATACAGGAAAAAGAGAATACTTCAAATTTGACGACTGTCAATTAAAAAATAAAATAAAAACAAGCTCATGAAAAACCTATCAAAGTTTACCATCGTTAGCCTACTCCTATTATTATTTTTGGCACCACTTGCTCAGGCATCTAAACCTGTAAGAATCGCAACGATCGGGGCTTCCCCTTCCATCAATAAAAATCAGTCGCCAGAGGCCTTAGTCGAACAGATGATTGGTTTTTGGCAGGGCCAGCTCAATCAGGTTCTTAATTCTAAACTGGATTTGATTGTATTACCCGAAATTTGTGATGTGCCAGTCGGTATGAGTACTTCAGAGCAAAAAATTTATGTCGAAGCAAAGAAAAACAAGCTTTCAGACTTTTTTGCCAAAATAGCCCGGGAAAATAATTGCTATATCGCCTTTGGATCATTACATAATACTGATAAGGGTCTTCGCAATTCTCTGATTTTACTGGACAGGGCCGGAAAAATTGCAGGGACCTATCATAAGAACTTTCCAACTATTCCTGAAATGGAACAAGGAGTTATCCCCGGCGATCAAACAACAATTATTAAATGTGATTTTGGCACGGTCGGAATGGCTATTTGTTTTGATTTGAATTATGATGAATTGCGTGCAAAATATGCACAACAACAACCAGATATTATCCTGTTTTCATCAGTTTACCATGGCGGATTGATGCAAAGCACATGGGCTTATTCCTGCCGTTCTTATTTTGTAAGTGCCATAGGAGTTGTACAATTGCCTTCTGAAGTTCTAAATCCGCTTGGAGAGATTGTAGCAAGCAGTACCAATTATTTCAATTATACCCTTGCCACCATTAACTTAGATTATGAATTAGCCCATCTGGATTATAACTGGGATAAACTTAAGAAGCTAAAGGCAAAATATGGAGATGCAGTTAGTATTCATGATCCCGGAAAAGTGGGCTCAATAATGATTACAAGTGAAGATAAAGCCATAAGCGCCCTGCAGATGGCAAAGGAATTCGATATTGAACTTCTGGATACTTATTTTGACCGTTCTAGAATGTTTAGAAAAAAACAATTGGGGAAAGCCTTATAATTTTACTGCCAACTATGAGGTGGATTAGGGAGTCTTAATGGCTTGGCCAAAATAAAAAAACGAACAAGATGTCATTGGTGCCATTTTTAATGATAAGGTTGGTGCGGGTGCCAGCACTGAATGAGTAGGATGTAGAATTCATCCTACACCAAATGGACATAAAAGACTTGCTAAAACATGTAGGTATTTTAAAAGAATAAATTTTAGTATTGAACCTAAAAGGAAAGACCCGGATTACTCCGGGCCTTCAACCAATTAACCATAACATAATGCCCCTTTCAAACTCCTCATGAATGTAGAGGGCATCAACACATTTAAACCAATTCTATAATAAGACGTCATAATTTGGAAATGGTTACACTTATTGGTAAAAAAATAGTTTGGCATATTCAACATGCATGCTTACGTTCCATTGTCTTTGCGAGAAGGCACGACGAAGCAATCTCCTAATTTAAATACATTGCTTAATTGAGATTGCCGCGCTGCGCTCGCAATGACAGAGTGAAATGCTTGCAATTACAGAGTGCTATGACAAAGTGCTCCGTTTACAGCGATCATTGTACATACCTGCTTACGTTCCATTGTCTTTGCGAGAAGGCACGACGAAGCAATCTCCTAATTTAAATACATGGGTTAATTGAGATTGCCGCGCTGCGCTCGCAATGACAGAGTGCTGCGCTTGCAATGACAGAATGCTGCGCTCGCAATGACAGAGTGAAATGACGTGTAGAAATATTAAAACCCTAGATAATCCAACCGAATTGGAATTTGATTAGGTCCTTACAATACCTGCAGGAAAAGAAATGGTAAAGGTCGTACCCTTATCAATTTCAGAACTAATGCCAATAGCAATCTTATGATAATCGGCAATACTCTTTACGATTGACAATCCAAGTCCATACCCTACTGAATCTTCCGATTGATTGGCTTTCTTGAAGCGATTAAAAATAGTTCCAATATCTTCCTCTGGGATACCTATGCCGCTATCAATCAGATCAACATCATAGGAACCATCGGGATTAATACGATTAACAATATGAATAAATCCAGAAGGTTTATTATACCTTATCGCATTATTAACTAGGTTATATATCATCTGAAAAAGCAAGTCACGGTTGATATTTTCAAGAATGATCTTATTTGAAATATCAATCTTAAGACTAATATCTTTTTCGCTAAGCCTGTGGCTAATCTCATCCATCACATCGGCAAATAACTCGGCTGCCGGTACAGCTTCCTTTTTGCTGAACTGTTCATTTTCAATCCTAGATATCAATAAAAGCGAATGAACGATACGTTTCAAACGGTTCAGTGTTTTTTGCATCCCGATCAGGCGTTCTTGAACAAAATCAGAAACTTCGGGTTCACCCATCAGATTCTCAATCTTATTTTGTAAAATTCCAATGGGAGTCATCAGCTCGTGAGAAGCATTGGCGGTAAATTCTCTTTCTTTCTCAAATGCCTCATGAATTTGCTCCATCAAGTTAATGAGCGAGTCATCCAAAAACCTAAAATCAGTAGTGTTAGTTTGGATAGGAACAGAGTTCTCATTAAAAGGGAACTTCCTATTGATTATTTTGGTCCTTATGATACGATTCAACGGCCTAAGTAGGTATCGGGTATAAAACAAATCAATGATTAGGGTTATGAGAATTAATCCGAGAAGAACATAGGTTGCAATACGTTGCAGTGGCCGTTCATATTGATCGATGGTTTCAATAGTTTTTCCAACCTCCATCAAAAAGGTGCCATTCTCTGTTACAAAGGAATGAGTTAAAACTCTGTAATTAAGCGTATCCTGCTCTATAATTCGTTCATCAGTATAGATGGTATCCAGCACAAAGCCCTTTTCAACAGGTTCAAGAGAAATATATTCCTCTTTTAGCATGGTATAACTTCCATAACTTTCTTCACCCTTTAAATAAGTATCCACACCATTCTTGGCTACTACTTCAAGAACTTTTTTTTGCTGTTGCTGCAGGTAATAATCAGTATAGTTACGGGCAATTTCCCCAATTAGATAAGGTAAGGTAAGTACGAACAGCAAAACTATAGCAAGCTTTGATAAGGTAATAAATAAAGTAAGCTTGCTAATTAATTTCAAACTATTTTCTGATTTTATAACCTACACCCCTAACCGTTTCAAGCCATTCTACCTGTCCGAAAGCACCCAACTTTTTTCGAATATTCTTAATATGTACGTCAATGTAATTCGAGTCATAATCATCATCCGCAAATGTACCCCAGATATGCTCACTTAACTGCATTCTGGTGAGTACTCGATTCTTATGTAAAAGCAGGTAGCTTAACAAATCAAATTCTTTTCTGGTTAGGTCGATCTCGTTCGTCTGATGACTCACAATTCTCTTCTGAAGATCAATGACAAATTCTCCCAAAAGAATTTCATGGGTGTTTAAATTAAATTTTCTTCTAGAAATTGCCTGCATCCTCGACTGAAGTTCAAGTAATGAAAATGGTTTGGGGAGATAATCATCGGCACCAAGATCTAGTCCAACTATGCGGTCCTCAATATTCCCGCGGGCAGTCAGAATAATATATGCCGCATCAGGATTTAACTTTTTAGCCTCCTGAAGCACTTTTAGTCCATCAAGGTCAGGCAATCCTAGATCCAGCAAGACAAAATCATAAGGGTTAACTCCAAGCATTTCTAAACCCTTACGTGCTGTATGGGCCATATCGCATATATAAAATGCCTTTTTCAGGAACGCCTCAACTTCGTAAGCCAGCGTTTTCTCATCTTCGATTAGTAGTACTTTCAAATCAGAATTGGTAATAGAGACTTAAATTAAAAAATGAACGTGGTTTTTGTTTGTTTTCTGAAACATTCTTCCCTAAAGTTGAAACCTGCCATCCGGTCTCAATTAGATAATTATTTCTGTTATAGCCCAATAGAAAATTCATATTGTATGAAATCATATCGAAACTGCTTACATTTCTGGTTATCTTATAATTCTGTTCCCTAGGATTATTAAATCGTGGATCAATTGGAATCATGTTACCAAATCTATCGCGTCTAAAAATATATTCCTCAAGATAATGCAAAGTGCCTCCTACAAGCTCTAGACCGGGCTCGAAAGAAATAAAATCCTTATCGCTAAACAAACTTCCAAGATTTAAAGCCTTTGACGCTGTAAATGACATGAATAGATCGCGCTGAGTGCCAAAGGCGTAATAGGTATTCAAGCCAGTTTTTATAAAATTCAGTTCGTAAACAAGAGAAGCGTTTAGTGTATTTTCATTGGCTGCACCCAAAAGAGGAGAGTTCTTAGCAAAAATTGAACGGGTGTATCCAAGTGCAGTGCTGAAATTTTTTGCCAGATTAGTTTCAAAGCCTGCTGAAAGATCAAGTTCAGAGATTGCCGATCCTCCTACATTGATCAATTTATAGGACCCAGCAGAAAAATAAAATCCACTCTTTAACCTCAAAGCAGCATTTGAAAGGATATAGGGAAGTTTTTCTTCGGCTGTTTGACCATAATAATTGGCATTATTGCCATATATTCCAGCAAGAGTAAGGGTAGTTTTTTTGGCTTCTACTGCTGTAGAATCTCGTTGCGCAAAGGCATTAATTGCTATAAGCAAACTAGCAACAAGAAAAATATAACCTCTCTTCATATAAATATCAATAATACCTTTTAAAAATGAATGCCTCCAAATCCCTTCTTAGGTATTCTCATCGGTGGTCTTTTTATAGGCATGCGGTCAGTTACTGCCTGGGGCTTTAGTTTAGGAATTGAGCGTGGAACTTGTTTAATTCCTGATCGCTGACGAATTCGTTGATTCCGCCCGTTTATTTCCTGAACACGTCTAAGATCATCCGGTCTGTTTTCTCTGGGTCTGTTTTCACCTGGACCCTTATCACCGGGTCTGATTTCACCAGCTTGACGATCTTGTTCTTTTTTAACTCCTCCTCTTTTTACTGGAAGAGAATCTATGAAGACTGTTGAAATTTCCTCAATACTTAATTTAATGATGGGTTTATCTTCAATTTCCTTATCTCCGGCATAAAGCATAGACGGAAATATGCCAAGAATAGCAATCAGGATAATTGTACGATAAACAGATATTAATTTCATCTCGAGTAAAAATAATGAAAGTTTGCCTCTTTTTGAGCCAAACGATCATTCTAGACTATGAAGGCAATTTATGTTGGAAACTTTACCTATTCCGGGCACCTATATTAACGCGATTATTGATTCCAATATTTGGTCGGCTGAGTTTTGAACCGGTACCTGAATTAGGTCTGACACCGGTCTTTACACCCCCGTTCAAACCTGCTCCACGGGTTTTTCCTGTAGGACTACATCCTTCTTTTCCTTTCATACGATCAGTTTTTCCTCCCCTAGCTTTTGCAGGAGCCTGAGAACCATCAGCAGCAACAGTACTAGTTTCGGGCCTGTCAGATTCGGATCTGGTAGCAGTTCTAACCCTGATACCATGATCAGGACTAATTTGTGAATAAGCAGTAGCTGTAAATAATAAAGTGGCGAGTAATAACAATTGTTTTTTCATGTCCTTTCGTTTAGGCAATGTGATAAGCTATAAACAAA
>CAIJME010000013.1 GCA_903821625.1 uncultured Sphingobacteriales bacterium
GATGAATAAGAATAAAATTGCCGATTCCAGCAGAATAGCTATTCTAATCGCTGGATTTTCTTTGGTAGCTGTTTTGTTTACTCCGATCTGGCGAATCGAACTCACAGCACCGCAGTATCCGGAGGGTTTGACGCTATTGATTCATGCTCATAAATTGTCGGGTAGCGTAGATATAATTAACGGATTAAATCATTATATAGGAATGAAGACCCTTCATGTTGATGATTTTATTGAATTTAAGATGCTATCCGGTATTATTTTATTTTTTTCAGGATTTTTTATTCTTTCGGCTATCCTGGCAGGAAGAAAACTAATGTTTACCCTTTTTGGCTTATTTGTAACATTCGGGGTACTTGCTATGGTTGATTTTTGGAGGTGGGAGTATGACTATGGTCATAATCTTGATCCTAATGCAGCCATAATTGTGCCGGGGATGGCTTATCAACCTCCATTAATCGGTTTCAAGCAACTTTTGAATTTTGGAGCATATTCAGTGCCAGATATTGGTGGTTGGATATTTATTGGTGCTGGTCTAGTATTGTTAATATGTGTTGTTCTGGAATGGAAGCCTGTTAAGGTAGGTTCTAAAAATTCATCTGTTCTCAAACTTTCTGTCTTTATACTTACAGCCACACTGTTTAGCTCTTGTAGTACTGAGCCTGTGCCCATCCGTATTGGAAAAGATAACTGCGACTTTTGTAAAATGACCATTAGTGATCATAGATTTGGTGCAGAAATAGTAACTACTAAAAGCAAGAATTATAAGTTTGACGATCAGCATTGTGTTATTCAGTTTTTAAAAGAAGGCACCCTTGTGCCTGATGATATTGCCGGAGTGTATTTTGTTGATTTCTCTAGTCCAAATAGTTTGATCGATTCAAAAAAAGCATTTTTTCTTCAAAGTCCCGATTTTAAAAGTCCGATGAATGGTAATATTGCTGCTTTTAGTCATGAAGATAGCTTGCATAAGACTTTACCTAAATTTTATGGTAATGTCATCACATGGGAGGACATGCAGAAATGAGGTATTTCTATTTTATGATTTTCTGTATTTTAAATGCCAATGCTTCTGCAAATACTATTTATGCGGGTGCAAAACGTACGCATAAAAATATACGCTCGGCTATCATTGCGGCTTCAAATGGTGATACTGTTGTTGTTGATGCAGGAATTTATAATGAACAGAATTTAATAGTTGATAAAAGTATAGTACTCAAGGGTATTGGTCTTCCTGTTTTAGATGGTGAACGGAAGTATGAGATTATCTCTATAAAAGCTAATCATACAGTAATTGACGGTTTTAAGCTGATACATAGCGGTATTTCAAGTCTGGAAGATTTAAGTGGCATAAAAGTATATGATAGCCAGTATGTAGTGATCAGGAATAATATCCTTGAAGATACATTTTTTGGAATTTATATACAGAATGGACTGAATTGCATCATTGAAAATAATACGCTGAAAGCCATCAGCATAGAAGAACAGCAAAGTGGCAATGGTATTCACTGCTGGAAAGGGGATAGTTTAAAAATTATTGGAAATATCATTTTAGGGCATCGAGATGGAATATATTTCGAATTCGTTAAAAATTCAGTGATTTGGAGGAATATATCTAAAAACAATATCCGCTATGGATTACATTTTATGTTTTCGAATGATGACATGTATGTGAACAATGTTTTTAGAAATAATGGTTCGGGAGTATCAGTAATGTACTCTAACAGAATTAAAATGTTTAGTAATTATTTTGAAGAAAATTGGGGCGATGCGGCTCATGGAATTTTACTCAAAGAAATATCGGATGGGTATATGGAAGGCAATTATTTTACTAAAAATACCAGTGCCATTTTTATGGAAGGTGCTAACCGTATTCAAATGAAACGAAATGTATTTGAAAATAATGGCTGGGCCTTAAAAATTCAGGCTAGTTGTGTGGATGTTGTTCTGGAGTACAATAATTTCATTGGAAATACTTTTGATGTAGGAACCAATGGCTCACTTGTACTGAATCAGTTTAAAAATAACTATTGGGATAAATACGAAGGCTATGATTTAAACAAAGATAAAATTGGGGATATTCCATACAGACCGGTTAGCATGTATTCAATGATTGTTGAGAAGTATCCCACCGCAATGATTTTATTCAGAAGTTTCATAACCACACTTCTTGATAAAACAGAAAAAATATTGCCGAGTCTAACGCCTGAAAATCTTAAAGACAGTACTCCAATGATGAATAAAGCATTCTAGAAAAGGCTTTTGCTTGAAGGCTTGATACTAAGCAAATAAACTATGATTACTTTAAATAATATAAGTAAACAGTTTGGTAAATTAAAAGTACTCGACCATGTATCTACATCTTGTGATCAATCAGAATGTATTGCATTGATTGGTCCGAATGGCAGTGGAAAAACCACACTAATTAAATCAATTTTGGGTATGGTTATTCCTGATAGTGGGTCTATCACATTCAATGGTAAAGACATCGCTAATAATTTTCAATACAGAGATGAAATAGGGTATATGCCTCAGATTGGTCGATATCCTGATAATATGACCATCGGGCAGGTATTGGGAATGATGAAAGATATACGTGGTAAATCTGGCGAGCTGGACGAAGATCTTATCCAAGCGTTTTCTATAAATAACCTCTTGAATAAGAGAATGCGAACCTTATCTGGCGGAACTATACAAAAAGTAAGTGCTGCACTTGCTTTTCTATTCAAACCTGTTGTACTGATCCTTGATGAGCCTACTGCAGGTCTTGATCCAGTAGCTTCTGAACTCTTCAAGGAAAAAATCATTTCAGAAAAGGATAAGGGTAAATTGGTTTTAATTACTTCACATATTTTGAGCGATCTGGATGATTTGGTTACAAGGATTATTTATATGCAGGATGGAAAGCTTGTTTTCCATAAAAGTATGGAAGAGCTGCGTAGGGATACGGGTGAGGAAAGACTCGTAAAATCAATTGCACAAGTGATGGTCAGCAACTATGAATAAAATAATAAAATACGTAATTGCAGACATCCTTCGAAATAAGATCATGGTGATTTATACTGGTTTTCTGCTTGCGGCATCATTCAGTGTATTTAGTTTAGAAGATAATACCAGCAAGGGACTATTAAGCCTGCTGAATATTATTTTGATCGTGGTGCCGCTTGTAAGCATTATTTTTTCTACGATCTATATGTATAATTCTGTTGAGTTTATTGAACTACTGGTTAGTCAGCCTCTTAAAAGAAGGACAATCTGGCTCAGCTTATTTACGGGTCTTGCATCTTCACTTTCTATCGCATTTTTTATTGGTGCAGGTATACCGGTTCTTCTTTATCAGGCAAATTGGATAGGCTATACCATGGTCTTTTCTGGAATAATTCTCAGCATTATTTTTGCTGCTATCGCTTTTCTTGCAACAGTTAAAATGCGAGATAAAGCCAAAGGAATTGGAGCAGCAATTATGCTATGGTTATATTTTTCATTGTTATTTGATGGGTTGGTATTGTTTTTATTGTTCCAGTTTGCAGATTATCCTTTGGAGAAGCCAATGATCGCATTAAGTACTCTTAATCCAATAGATTTAAGTCGGATTCTGATCCTGCTACAGCTCGATGTGTCTGCCATGATGGGATATACCGGGGCAGTTTTCAAAGACTTCTTTGGAACCTCAACCGGATTGATATTTTCTTTTTTTGTATTGTTGACATGGATCATAATTCCGGTATGGTATTCTACCAAAAAATTTAATTCTAAAGACCTTTAATGTGAAAAGACATCCTGCATTAATACCACTTTCATGTTCAACCGCTAGATAAATTTCATTTTAATCGTTGGAATACCTTATTCGTAAGAACAGTTAATGAATTGTTTAAAGGATCAAAAGCAGATCTTGCCAAAGAACGTGCTTTAAAAATTTCCGGTATAATCATTAAAAATATTCAGGAATATCAAAAAAACTAAATATTCAAAAATTAATAGGATTCTATTATTAATTTTAAAAGAGGATCTCCGATGGAGATCCTCTTTTAATTGGTTAGTGTATGTTTTAACAGGAGAGATTATCGCTAAAAATTAGATACTTACTTGACTGAAGGCGGTAATAGTACCCCATCAATTACATGGATAATACCATTTGATGCCGGTACTGTGGCTACAATTTTTGCCCCATTGACCATTGCTTTGCCATCCTTAACACTTATGGTGATGTCATTTCCGTTTACTTGACCAATTACTTGTCCGTCGGTAAAACTCTCAGTTTTAAATACACCAAGTGAAACATGGTACTGCAGAATATTAGCCAGGTCATCTTTGCTTTCCGGTTTCAATAAACTTTCTACTGTTCCGGCAGGTAATTTATTGAATGCGGCATTGGTCGGAGCAAACACTGTAAAGGGACCAGCATTACTTAATGCGTCTACTAATTCAGCAGCTTGAACAGCGGTAACTAAAGTACTGTGGTCTTTGCTCCCGATAGCAACTTGAACCACATTTTTTTGGGACAGGTCATCCTGAACTCCAGATTGCCCGGTCGCAATTGCTTCTGTGCTGGCCTCTGTTTCAGAAGTCTGTTTTGTGCTGTTTTCACAACTCATCAGTATTGAAATACAGATCAATGATGTAGCTAAAAAGATCTTTCTCATAATTTTTATTTTAGTTTTATTAGCATACAATTTATCCATTAAATTCTCCTAATTATATGATTACAATCATATTTGGAGAGTTTTTTGTGAATATTTTA
>CAIJME010000014.1 GCA_903821625.1 uncultured Sphingobacteriales bacterium
ACTTCCATTATACGTTTCTATTTTACCACTCGCCCCCAAATTGGATATAGTAACCAGATTTTTTCCATCTTTGAAGTAAGCGTCCAAACTGTCTTTTCGATTAGGAACCGTGAGTGTACCACAGTTCATGTTAAAATTCCAACCTGGAACCTGAGTATAGTTAATAAAAATTCGTTTTTCCATGATCCCAGAAATGGTCATAAACCCGATTACCATTTCATTTGGATTTGAAATACACTTAATATTTCCGTTGATTTCTGATGGTTGAATATCAAAAATAGAACCCTGCTGTTCAGAATTTCTCTTCATGATACTCAAATATTCAAAAGCCTCCTGACCTATTGCATATTGTTTGGTAAGAATACTATATCTCACATCTAGTTTTTCGGCACGGTTTTGAATAGTTACCAATGGAAAACGATGCACCACATCTGAACTAAGTTTTGCAGTTGAGGCAATCAATAAGCCAGTAGATTTTTCAGTAACATAACAGGTAAACAAAGCAAGCATTTCGTTCTGGTCTCTTGCCACCATTACCCCATTTTTGTATATATTTTCTGAATAGGCAGAAGAACGTATCTCCCAAGTTTCCTGATAGTCCCACTGATAATACTTGGTATTATTTTTACTATCGTGGGCATTCACATAAATCTTAACTCCTTCAGTTGTTTTTTCCCAATTCACACTGTCAATGGCTGGTGTGGTGCGAACAGTCATCAGGTCAGACAGGTATTCTTTACCTGAAGCAGTCTTTATTCTAAGTCGATATTGCTGATTAGGATTTAAATTCATCTGAGGGGCAGAATAGGTCCCGGCAGCAGTCTCAGTAAGTGGGAAAACCGTATTATTTTGACCTTCAACCTGCACTTTTGCCTTGATTTCAGAACTTGCCTTTAACTTATCGGCTAGCTTCAGTGTCCGGCTTAAATAAATAGTAGTCTGGCCCGCAGTATTAATTACCCCCTCCACTACAAGTAAGCTTGGTGATTCTGTGATTCCATCATGTATAAAAGGCTTTTTACAAGCCAGACTGAAAAAGAGGATAGATAAAATGACCGTAGTTATATAATTTCTTTTCATCTCGTTAAAACCTGATATTATAATTAACAAAAGGAATGGCATTTCCGAAAATGGACAGCTGGTATCCTTTGATTACTCCTTTTTCTGAAACAAAATAAGTTGAATATGCATTATCCCTGCCAGTAACATTGTAAATCCCGATCGTCCATGAGCTATGTGTTAACTGATGGATCTTATGATTGCCTTCAATATTGAGCGAGAAATCGGTTCTGAAGTAATCGGGGGCTCTGAATTCATTACGGCCCGAATAACTAGCTCTCAAAGATCCTGCATAATAGTATTTTCCAACAGGAACCGTAATTGGTCTTCCAGTACTGTAAGTAGTGTTAAAGGAAGCACTAAACCTATGTGAGAATCGGTAGTTACTCACAAGACTAAAATCATGAGGTTTATCAAAATTAGATGGATAATAGTTTCCCTGATTTACTATCTGACCAGCATTCGGATCATCCGACATCAATAAAGTACGGGAATAGGTATAGCCTACCCAACCATTTAGCTTACCACTTAATTTTTTAACCAGAAATTCAACTCCATAGGCCTTACCTTTGGTATTGATCACATCTGTTTCAATATGATGGTTTAAAACCAGTGAAGCACCGCTTTTATAATCTAAATAATCTTTTAACCTCTTATAATATCCTTCAATAGAGGTTTCAATGGTATTCGACTTAAAATTCTTGTAAAGACCCAGAGAAACCTGATCACCATACTGAGGCTTAATATTGGGGTCACTGAGTTTCCAAATATCGGTTGGTGAAATAGCTGTACTATTAGTTAACAGATGGATATATTGTCTTAGCGTATTGTAACCAGATTTAATAGAAAGATCTTCAGTAATCTGATAACGCGCGGATAAACGAAGTTCCGGACCATGATAGGTTTTGATCAAATCTCCTTTTTCGTATAATTTAGTTCCCGTATTATTTATTACCTCTTTTGGTAAACCGGGAGCATATAAATTAACGCTATTTGGACCCAGGTAATTAAACATCGAGTATCGAAGACCAAGATCTAGCGACAGGTTAGAGGTCAGATCAAAACGATCACCAATATATGCTGCACTTTCAAATGCCTGTTCAGAGGCAAGCGTATTAGGTTTTACCAAAGACTTAGAGCCTAAGGGATAGAATGACCCTGGATGCAGATTGTAGCGGGTAGTACTTAATCCAAAATCAATGGTATGTTTTGAGCTTAAATAATAATTAAAATTTGCTTTTCCATTGGTCTGATTAATATCAAAAGCCATTTTGTAGGCATTTACTGGATTTACATCACTCTGATTGTCATATTGATACCTGCTAAAACCACCTACAATTACTGCAGTTAACTTATTACTGAATATATGCTTCCATTTCATGGACATATTCTTATTACTATAGGCATAGGTAGTATCACTACTTAGATTTGAATTATCATCACTTAGATAACCCGTAAAATACAGGTTGTTCTTTTCGTTGATCTGATGGCTTAATCTAAGGTTCACATCATAAAAAGATGCTTTACTATCTTTATATCCAGAATCATCAGGGAGCATCTTCAATAGCCAGTTCGAATACGTTGTTCTACCACCAAGAATAAAGGAAGTTTTATCTTTTATGATGGGCCCTTCAATACTCATTCTGCCAGTTAAAAGACCAATTCCAGCCTTACCCGTAATCTTTTTTGTATTACCATCTCTACTATTCACATCAAGAACGGATGATAATCTACCTCCAAAACGTGAAGGAATACTACTTTTATATAACTCTACATCTTTAACCACATCCGGATTAAAAGCAGAAAAGAATCCGAAAAAATGTGATGGATTATAAATAGTAAGGTCATCAAACAAAATAAGATTCTGATCTACAGCTCCACCCCTCACATTAAAACCATTACCAGCCTCCCCTACTGATTTCACTCCCGGAAGTGTCAGCATTACCTTAATAATATCTGCTTCACCGAATGCAACAGGAACCTGTTTAATAGAACTGATGTTGAGCTTTTCCACTCCCATCTGCACATTTCTTACATTCTTAGAATTTTCGGCCGAAATAACCACTTCTCTTAGCGAAAGGATCTGTGTCTGAATCTCAATATCAAGTTTGCCTTCAGAATACAGTACAATGCGGCGTTTGGTATCAATAATCCCAAGCGCTTTGATGTTAAGTGTATGCGGGCCTTTAGGCAATACTAGCGAATAATATCCAAACTGATCGGTATAGGTACCTATGCGTGGATTTTCAACAAAAACTGATGCTCCAATAACAGGCTCACCTGTCTTCGAATCTTTAAGATACCCCGCAAGTGATACATTACCAGGCTTGCTTTGTGAGGTTTTAGTACCGATCTGAACAATTTTATTATCCAGTGTTGAAACCAGCTCTGATGAACTGGAAAGTTCTGCAACATTCGAAGGATCTTTTTGACTGATCCATCTTAAGGAATCCCTTTCTGAAGCAAAGATGCCGTAAGGTAAAGCCGCAACAATTAGTACATTTTTGGTTAAAAAAATATTATCCTGTTGATCAATAGAGAACTTGAATCCAGTAGTATTAAATACCTTATTCAAGATGAATTGCACAGAAACTGAATTTGTACTGAGGTTTACCCTCAAACTATCAAACTCTGCTGCTTTGTAAAAAAAATGATAATTCGTTTTTGATTCAATATCTAAGACAAGTTCTGAAATTGTAGCGTTTTTAAAATCCACGTTGATCAGGCCTGACTTTACCTGACCTGATACCTGTATTACACAGAACAGAAAAAAAGCAAGTAGTAAATGGCTTTTAAATTTCATCGATCAATTGTTAACTGATCATAATACGAAACCATCATAACTATTGCTTTTTCAGGGTCTTTCTTAAATTTGATCGCATTCTTTTTGAGATGAGATAGAATCTCTTTCTGTTTATTTCCCAATGCCTTTAGAACTGATCCTGAACTTAGCACTGAAAAGTATTTCCCTTCCTTTTTAAGGTAGATCTCGTTTTTTTGCTTTAAAATTTTGGTAAAGATTCCATCTGGTGATACATCCTCCAAAGTGCCTTTATAGCGTCTCACCAGCACCTCCGTTTTGCCTATATAAATATGGTCATAGAAACCAGTAGTTAATGAATTAGAATTGGAGGGATCTTGAACAATCTTTTTAAATACATGCCCAAGCATAGAAAAATAATCAATTCTTTCATTATGAAGACTGATCATTGATAAACTATCTATAGTCTGTACAACAACCTGATCCTTAACCAGATCATACCACATTGGAATATCCTGATAAAGCATTCCATTGTAAAAAATTGTTCCTTGGGTTAAGTTAGGAGATTCAAAAAACTGATGACCATTGCTTAATTGATAGGGATAACCGGTATATCCAGGACCACGATAAATTCCTGATTGTTCACCCAAAGATTTATAATATCGGGAAATCGTATTTTTTATTGCAAGCTGCTGTGAATTATTCTCGGTTTGAGTTTGACCAAACGAAACTTCATAACCAAAACATAGAAAAATGATTGTGAAAATGAAGGTAGCATTTCTGTGCATAAAGTATCGTAGCTTAGTTAATATCGCTGAAATTATAAAGTCAGATTAGAATTATGTACAGAAAACTAGCTCGAATGTATATAATTTTTTATTAGCGCTGAGGTTAAGTGTGTAATATAACTGATAGAATTGGGAGGTGGTATAAATTCAAGCTGCTTATGAAGCATTAATAGGAATTCTATCCACCAACAATCAATAAAACTTTCCAATTGCCGAAAAGCACCTGTAC
>CAIJME010000015.1 GCA_903821625.1 uncultured Sphingobacteriales bacterium
GTAAACGCTTAGCTGCGTTTGATCTAATTCTTTTTATCGATGATTTATGATTTGCCATTTCTTAAGCTTATTATTCCGTCCTTCTTTTAAGGACTGCAAATATATGCCGATTATTTTAATATTCAAAGCATAATTTAAAAAAAGCATAAATGCCGATTTGCATGCTATTCCAAGTTTCAATCAGCAGATAATCGGCTTGATAATAGCCTGAATTTGATGACTAAGCTGCTTTATGGCAAGAATGATTTCCATTCAATCAGGAATCAGACCTTTTAATAGATTTATTAGACTTTATAAAAACAGTAAGGTAGATTGAATAAAAATCGAATCCTATGAACTAAGCACAATTAAATTATATAATAAATTAAATGGCGAAACCCAACTCAAAAAAATATTTACATGCGGTTTTTACTGGTAAAGGGCAAAGAAATCTATTCCTATTTTTAATCCTGATTCTGTCTATTTTTTGTTCCTCTTGGGGGTTTTTCGCGCATCAAAGGATCAATAAACTTGCTGTATTCATATTGCCAGGTGATATGATTGGATTTTACAAAAATAACATCGCATTCCTAACAGATCATGCTGTGGATGCTGATAAACGCCGTTATTCAGACACAGCTGAAGCTCCCCGGCATTTTATTGATGCAGACCGATATGGCAAACACCCCTTTGACAGCATACCCGAAAAATGGAAAGATGCTGAGGCCAAGTTCAGCAAAGCAATTCTTCAGGAAAACGGGATTGTTCCATGGCAAATTGAAAAAACCTATTATTCATTGATTAAAGCATTTCAAATGCGCGATTCAATCCGTATCCTGAGATTATCTGCCGACCTTGGTCATTATATTGCGGATGCACATGTACCGCTTCATACTACAGAAAATTACAACGGGCAAAAAAGTGGCCAAATCGGGATACATGGTTTTTGGGAAAGTAGATTACCCGAGTTATTTGCTACTGAATATGACTTTATTGTAGGTAGAGCAAACTATATTGATAACCCACTAAAAACCGCATGGAATATTGTTAGAAATTCTCATAGCTATGTAGATACCGTGCTATTAATTGAATCAAGGCTTAGCAAACAAATCGCATCTGACCGTAAATTTAGCTTCAGCAAGCGAAATGGACGGGTTGAACGACAGTATTCGGAGGAATTTTCAAGAACTTACCACAAGGCATTGAATAAAATGGTTGAAAAACAAATGAGGGCTTCCATACTAATGATCGGAAGTTATTGGTATTCGGCCTGGGTTGATGCTGGCCAACCCATATTGAAGAATTTTGCACCCAATGAATTAAGTGCAGAAGAAAAGAATACGCTGAAAAGGGAATTGGAACTATTTCAAAAAGGCAAAATCATTGGCAGAAAAGAAAATTAAGACTTTCCTATCCTAAAAGTTTTAGGGCTTAAAAAAAATGAAATTAATGAGTCATCTTAAATGAAGATGAAAAAAGAAATACTAGACGGGCATTTACTAATCTCAAGAATTTGCTTTATTCTTTTCGCGAATCACTTCAATTACTGGAGGGAGAATAGAAAGGATGATTATGC
Organism: uncultured Sphingobacteriales bacterium; assembly: GCA_903821625.1. Lineage (GTDB taxonomy): Bacteria > Bacteroidota > Bacteroidia > Sphingobacteriales > Sphingobacteriaceae > Daejeonella. The sequence continues at coordinate 1,556 of CAIJME010000015.1, forward strand.
CGAAAATAACATAAGTAAAATTCTCTTTTATGACTGGCAGTCCACCAAAAAAATAGCCTATAAATAAAAATGAAGTAACCCATAATACTCCACCGGTAATATTAAAAGTTGCAAATTTGAGGTAGCTCATTGTACCAATACCCGCAACAAAAGGTGCAAAAGTTCTTATAATAGGAACAAAGCGGGCATAAATAATAGTCTTACCGCCATGTTTTTCATAAAATGCCTGCGTTTTATCTAGATACTCTTTTTTTAGTAATTTATACTTACCGCTAAATGCCAGAGGACCAATAAAATTTCCAATATGATAGTTTACCAAATCACCCAGAATTGCAGCCACAATCAACAAAATAGACATCATAATGATATTCAAGCCACTGTCAGGATTAGCAATTATTGCTCCCGCAGCAAACAGAAGTGAATCGCCAGGCAAAAATGGAGTAATAACAAAGCCGGTTTCTGCAAAAATGATCAAAAACAGGATCAGGTAAGTCCATGTTTGATATTCCTGCACAATTTCTATTAAATGCTTATCTATATGAAGGATGAAATCGAGAAGTTGCTGTATAAGTTCCAATTTGTGCGCTAATTATTTTCAAAAATAGAAAACTAAGACCAATACACCTTACATTTCTATTAAAATTGATTTTTTTGATGAAATATTCGTTAAAACATGCGCTCCAAACAATTAGCGATTTAAAAAATCTTATCTAATCTTCCATTTGAATTAAAACCAGATCATAAAAAAAATGAATACTATTCAATATTCAGTTAAACAAAATAGCCCAGCAAAATTGCCGGGCTATTTTGAATTAATTATTTAAAGAAAAAGATCAGACATAGGTATTAAGCATCACAGGCATAACCAGCATCAGCACATCTTCTGCATCATCATGCGATTGTGGCATTAATAATCCGGCGCGGTTAGGACTGCTCATTTCAAGCAATACTTCCTCTCCGGTAAGGTTACTCAACATTTCAATCAGGAATTTAGCATTAAAGCCAATTTCCATATCATCGCCTTCATACTGGCATGAAAGGCGCTCATGCGCTTCATTCGCAAAATCAATATCTTCAGAAGATATATTCAATTCGCTACCTGTAATTTTTAAACGCACCTGATGGGTGGTTTTATTTGCAAAAATAACTACACGTCGAAGACAGTTTAGGAATAATGCCCGATCGATAATCAGTTTATTTGGGTTATTTGTTGGAATTACAGCGTCATAATCAGGGTAACGCTCATCAATCAATCTACAGATTAAATTAATATTTCCAAATCTGAAGAAAGCACTGGTATTGTTGTATTCAACTGCTACACTCACATCTTCGGATGGAAGTGATGCCTTTAATAAGGTTAAAGCCTTTTTTGGCAGAATAAAACTGGCAGGAGCATCAGACTTGGTATCCAAACGACGGTATCTAACCAGTTTGTGCGCATCTGTTGCAACGAATGTGATGTGCTGTGGGCTTAACTGACAGTAAACACCCGTCATTGCGGGGCGCAATTCATCGCCACTAACCGCAAATAAAGTTTTGTTTATAGCTTCTGCTAAAACAGACGCAGGCATAGCCACAGAAGAAGGATTATCAACTACTGGAATCTTTGGAAAATCTTCTCCATTTTCACCACTTAGTTTATATTTTCCGTCTCCAGCGTTTATCTCAATAGCAAATGTTTTATCATCTACAGAAAATGAGATCGGCTGATCAGGCAATGTTTTCAATGTTTCGAGAAGAATTTTAGATGGAATAGCCACCTTACCATCTTCTTTGGATTCAACAGCCAGCGAAGTTGTCATACTGGTCTGAAGATCGGTAGCAGAAACTGTGAGCACACCGTCCTTGATCTCAAATAAGAAATTTTCAAGAATTGGTAATACTGTGCTGCTACTAGAAGCCCCGTTTACAGCCTGAAGCTGTTTTAATAATGTAGAAGTTGAAACTATAAATCTCATATTCAAATATCTGAAAAACAATAATAGTAAAGCTTTTTGGTAGTTCCTAATCAGCCTATATCCACTTGTATTAATTTTATATCTGTGGATTTGTAAAGAACAAAAATATACAATTTAACGTGTATACTTTCTAATACGGTAGTAATGTTGAAAAATACCGCAAACTATTAACAATATTATGGGCAAACCTATATTTATGAGCTGCCAAAATGTTTTTTCCTGTCTGATTTTTGCCCGGTCAAGCAATCTTAATTTTATTTCTTTGTTTCGAAGACCAATAATTCCTGAATCATCGCTTAGATAATCTACCGCATTAAGAAGTAAGCTCTTGTTAGCATATTGTTGCTGCGTATACCGATCAAAGCCAAGTGGATAAAGTGACCCATCGGAAGTATTCATCTGATTTTTAAAAATATCGCCATCTGAAAAAACGATCATTTTTGTAGGCTTGCTCATTTCAGGAATATGAACCTTTTGGGTGATACCCTGTGGAATGGGTCTATTTTTGAAGTTTGATGAAAAATTTCCTTCTAATAGCACGCCTGCAGGCATCGGTGTACTTTGAAACAAACGTGGATCTGGCTCTTGTTCAACCATTTGCAAAGATAGCATGGTAGGAACTTCTAGCTTACGGCTATACGGCGAAGAAGATAAAATCACCTCTGAACGTACATTTTTTACAGCGATCAAATCTATGGTTCCAGGAAATTCGGATTTAATGCCATCCAGGTTTTTTACCACTGGGTGCGTAGAAACAGGTACAAAAACTGGATAAAACAACCATGGTAATAGCTGAATTTGCGACTGCCCAGCAACATCCCCAACATTCAATGGAATCTGGGCTGCATTCATATCTGCAATAAGATCATAATTCAGGCGAACGCCATATTTAAAAAGAATATCATCCAGATCCAGCTTTTTAGGAAAAGCTAATTGCTCCTCAGAACCACGCAAGCTATCAAGTTCGGCATTAACCTGATCAATTGACCAGATCAAGCTTCCTCCATTCATCACAAAATAATCGATCTTGTATTTATCTTGTTCAGAAAAGGGCTTTTCGGGCTTGGCAATAATCAGAACCTTTAAGCGATCAAGCCCTTGAAAAGGAATAGTGGCTAGATTTACGCGCCCAACTTCGTAGGAATCACCTAATGACTTCATGGCATCATTCAACTGCAGGTCATTCAGTTCTCCATGTCCTTCCGTAAAACCAATTCGAACGGCCCCTCCGCTAGTCACTTTTTTTATAGTACTCGCAAAAGCATATTCCAGATTCTGAATGGAGTTATTTAATACTTCTTCTGGACTAATTCCTGCTCTGGTTTGCAGTAGTTTTACAGGAATCTGAATGCCTTTATAGGTAATCAATGCAGCAGGAAAGATTATTTTTTGCGACATCCCATCTTCAGTTTTCACACTTAAATTAGTAGGCTCAATACCCAATTCTATCAATCGCTGGTAAGATTCTTCCTGAGATTTTTGATCACCCCTGAGCGGATTCACAAAATCAAACTGCAATTTACCCCCAGCATACGAATCAAAATCTCGCAAAAGATCATTCGTAGCGCTTCGCAATCGCTTAAATCCAGCCGGGAACTCACCTTCCAGATAAACCGTTATTTGAACCTGGTCTTGCAGGCCAGCAAGAATGTTTTTGGTAATTGGCGAAAGCGTGTATCGCTTTTCGGCCGTAAAATCAAAACGAGTAAAAAATAGGGATGCTACAAAATTGAGCAGTAGGATACCGGCAAGAATAAAAGCCAGTTTGACCAAGTCTTTTTTCCTGTTATTTACCATTTTCTAGCCCCCAGTATGGTTTTTGATAAAAACAAAAATAAAGCTGTGAAACTCAGAAAATAGATCAAATCACGGGTATCAAGAACACCTCTGCTAACTGATTGATAATGCTGATTAATTCCTAATTCAGTTAAAAAACTTCCAATTTGCTGCAAAGAGATGATAGAGCTAATGGAGTCGAAACCACTAAATGAAAAGAAGCAAAGAAATACGGCAATTGTAAAAGAGATGATCTGATTATTGCTTAAGGAGGAAGTAAATAGACCAATTGAAGTAAATGCTGATGTCAGTAAAACCA
>CAIJME010000016.1 GCA_903821625.1 uncultured Sphingobacteriales bacterium
AGCCCATTGTCCGATACATGGCCCACAGGCATTTGCAAGAACTACTCCGCCCATATTTTCAAAGGTTTTCAGGAAACCGTCACGCTCTACTGTGTAGCGAACAAGTTCAGATCCTGGAGTAATTGTAAACTCAGCTTTAGAAACCAGTTTCTTATCTACCGCTTGTTGTGCAATAGATGCGGCTCTTGAAATATCTTCGTAAGACGAATTTGTACAAGAACCAATCAAACCAACTTCTAAGGTTTGCGGCCATCCATTTTCCTTAACAGCAGCTGCAAATTGTGAAAGCGGCCATGCCATATCTGGAGTAAACGGTCCATTGATATGTGGTTCAAGTGTTGAAAGGTCAATCTCAATAACCTGGTCAAAGTAATTATGCGGATTAGCATAAACTTCATCATCACCTGTTAAATGTTCTTTTATTTGATCAGCTAGTCCTGCAATTTCTGCACGTTCTGTACCTTTTAAGTAGGTAGCAATTTTATCATCATAGCCAAAAACTGAAGTGGTAGCTCCAATTTCAGCACCCATATTACAGATTGTTCCTTTTCCTGTTGCAGAAAGAGATCGTGCACCTTCGCCAAAATATTCAACGATAGCACCTGTTCCACCTTTTACTGTTAGTATACCGGCAACCTTCAGGATCACATCTTTTGCAGAAGCCCAGCCAGATAATTTTCCACTTAGTTTTACTCCAATTAGTTTAGGGAATTTAAGTTCCCAAGCCAAACCGGCCATTACATCACATGCATCAGCACCACCAACACCGATAGCGATCATGCCCAAACCACCTGCATTTGGTGTATGTGAGTCAGTACCAATCATCATTCCACCCGGGAAGGCATAATTTTCCAGAACTACCTGGTGAATAATACCGGCGCCTGGCTTCCAGAAACCAATTCCATATTTATTTGAAACCGAAGCAAGAAAATCATAGACCTCCTTATTCTGAGTGTTCGCTGTTTCAAGATCTGAATCTGCTCCAACCTTTGCCTGGATTAGGTGATCACAATGCACAGTAGACGGAACAGCAACTGTTGGTCTTCCTGCCTGCATAAATTGCAACAAAGCCATTTGCGCTGTTGCATCCTGCATTGCTACACGGTCTGGTGCAAAATCTACGTACGTGATACCACGTTCATGTGCCTGAGTAGCATTACCCTCCCACAAATGGGCGTATAATATTTTCTCTGTCAGTGTAAGTGGTTTCCCAACTACTTTACGGGCTGCCTCAATACGAGGGCCGTAGTTGTTGTAAACCTTTTTGATCATGTCTAAATCAAATGCCATGTTATTTGGTTGATTTTAATTTATTTCTAATTTAACTGCGGGCGAAGTTACAAAAAACGACCTGAAAAATGAAGCATTCTGTCAATTGAAAGTGTAATAAATCTGCGATTTCAATAAAAAAATGATCGAAAATTTAACAATAATTCCAATAGATTAATTGAAATAAATTAATATAAGCATATTATATACTGAGTTCAGGAATTTCTTCTGCTTTATTGCTAAAGATCTGGATACCGTTATAATACACCTCCCAGGTTACAGGCAATGCTTTTTTAAGCATATTGCTTACACCGCAGTACTTTTCTTGTGAATCGTTAACAGCTTGTAATGCTGCCTCTACGTTTTCACTTTTCCCTTTAAAATTATAGATCACATGAATAGAAATATATTCTATTGGAGCTCTCTTACTAATCTCGCCTAAAACCTTCATGTCAAAATCAACTACTTCTTTTTCTGCCTTTCTTAAGATTGCCACAATGTCCATACCGGTGCATCCAGAAAGAGCGGTTAAAATAAAAGGTTTCGGGATTGGTCCCTTATCTTCACCTCCAACTTTTTCTGGCGCATCCATAATTACTGTATGTCCATTAATTAAGGCATTGAATTGCATTTTGCCCATCCATTGAGCTTCAATTTCGTGTACCATGATCTATATGTTTATATTTTTAGAG
>CAIJME010000017.1 GCA_903821625.1 uncultured Sphingobacteriales bacterium
CATCTAAACAGAGTTGTTTATTAAATCAAAGATTATACATCATTAAAATAGAATAAAATGAGAGCCAACATTTTAAAATTTACAAAAATCGCCTTGAACACTTTTTGTTTTATGGTTTCATCATTAACGGTAACACAAGCTCAAAAATTAAATGATGTTCAAGACGTTAGCGTTTGGGCATCAGGTGTGAAAGTTGATGGAAAACATAATGAGTGGGAAAACAAGTTTAAAGCAATGAACAAAAGTACAAACTTGACGTATACCCTTGCTAACGATGCGAAAAACTTATACTTAGCAATTCAATCAAAAGATGCAACCAATAATAGTAAAATTTTGTTAGGTGGCATTAGCTTAACGGTCAACCCATCTGGTAAGAAAAATGATAAGGAAGGCTTTAAAGTTATTTATCCGGTAGTTGCCAGACGTAGACCAGGTGGTGCACCGGGTGCTGGTGGAGGTGCTACAACAGTAGTTAGAGGACAGGGTGGACCTGGTGGTGGTGGTTTTGGCCGTTTCCAGGATATGAGTCCGATGCAGAGAGATTCAATGCAAAGGGCCATAGCCAGAACGCAATTAGTCGGTGCCAAAGAAATTAAAGTTTTTGGTTTTAAAGACATTCCGGATAGCTTGATTTCTATTTATAATGAATACAGTATTAAAACGATTGCATCAATCAGTGATGAGGGAGTTTTTATGTATGAACTTTCCATTCCATTGGAATTATTAGAAATGTCGGCTGATAAGCCTAAAGAGTTCTCATACAACATTAAGCTTAATGGCTTACAAATCAATTTTGGGGGTTTTGCTGGCGGGGCTAGACCCGGTGGTGGTGGTGGTGAAGGAGCTCCGATGGTACGAGTTGAAGTCGCAGGTGGTGGAGGTGGCGGAATGGGAGGCGGAATGGGAGGTTTTAACTTCCAAGATTTAATCACTCCGACAGATTTTTGGGGTAAATATATTCTAACTAAAGAAAATTAGAATTTCTCATCAAGAATTATGAATTTGATAACTAGATCGGCGTATCTGTTGCGCAAAAAATATGCTAAAATTTCTCTGTTAACATTGATTTTTAGCCTTACAATTGCTCAGCTTTTTGCGCAAACCACACCGAGACCACCAGCTACATCGCCTCAGCCCATTCCGTTGAGACAAGTATCGGGTGTAGTTAAAGATTCGCTCGATCAAACCGTTATTGGTGCAACGGTAACCTTAACATCTACTGCCGACACGCTTAAAACTTCAACCAACGAAGACGGAATTTTTATTTTCAAAAATGTAAAATCCTGGGTTTTTAAAGTTCAGGTAACTTCTTTGGGCCATGTTAGAAAAGTGATTTCTGGTAAATACAATGATGCTACCGCCCGAATTACATTAGACCCTATCATCTTAAAAAATGATGAGAAGGTATTAAGCGAGGTCGTTATTAATGGTACCCCATCTATTGTATATAAAACAGATACTGTAGAGTATCGGGCCAGTGATTATGTGGTAAGGAAAGGTGCTACTGTTGATGAGCTATTGCAAAAAATGGAAGGCGTTCAAGTGGGTAATGATGGTTCGGTAACTGTAAATGGAACAGCTATAGCTAGAGCACGATTAAATGGCAAAGATATTTATGGTGGCGATGTAGCTACCGCAGTTCAAAATTTACCTGCAGAGATTGTCGATAAAGTACAAATGGTTGACGATTATGGAAATACTGCTGCCAGAACCGGGGTTAAAGATGGCGATCCAACCAAAGTATTGAATATTACAACGAGACAAGATAAATCTGTTGGTAATTTGGCAAGGTTAAACGGAGGTATTGGAACGCTCGATCAATATGAAGGTAGTGCAAACTTAACCCGTATCAATAAGAATCAAACCATCACCGTTAATACAACTTTACTCAAAACTCCAAACGGAATTGCAGGTCAAAATGCGAGTATTGGCCGTTTGGGTGGAGCCTCTAACCGGGGTGGAAGAAGTGGTGCAGGCGTTGGAGGTGGGGGTGGTGGAAGTGCAACAGGCGGCACCAACTTAAGAACTGCACCTGCCTTTACCTACCGGGATAAATTCGGGAAAAAGATAGATTTTTTGGCTAATTATAATTTTAATTACACCGATAATACTACGCAAACTATTAGCAGATCGCAAGCAATCAGTACTTTAGGAACAACTGACTCTGACCGAGATGCTAATATTGTATCCAATAATAAAACACATACCATTGGTTTTGAAATAGAATATGCCATTGATAGTGCCAATTATATTCAGTTTTCTCCTAACCTAAATTTTGTCAATTCGACAAGTTTGAACACGTCAACAAACTTTCAAAAAGGCTTGATCAATCAGGATCAAGTTAATAACAATAACAATAGCAGTACCCGGCCAAACATTGGCGGAACGGTTGCTTATCAACACATTTTTAAAACTCCTTCAAGAACTTTTTCTGCCGAAGCTACCATTAGGCAACAACAAAATAACATTGAGGATGAACAATTAAATCTTTTCACTTACAGAAATGTTAATCAATTGTTCTTAGGTGATTCTATTCTTAATCGTTTAATTGATGTCAGAAACCTTCAAAAAAGTACCCGCGGTAGTTTAACTTATACCGAACCTTTGGGGAAATTATCTCGTTTAGAATTTAATACGAATTTAGAAAACAGAGGCTATACTAATAGTCGGCTAACTAGTGATATTGCGGCTAATGGAAATTTATCCCTCTTAGATACTTACAGTAATGTGTTTAACTATTCTTTTACTCAATACCGAAATTCTATTAATTACAAATATGGCAATAATACCAGTTTATTTAATTTCTCTTTGGGTGTAACCGGTGTTAATACTTCTTTAGTAGGAAGCAGTACTAGTGTTGCCTCTAGAATTGATAAACAAAATTTTAGAATTATACCCATTGCTCGTGTTCAATTAAGACTTTCGAGTACGCACAGAGCTTCATTGAACTATAATGGCAGAGCTATTGAGCCCTTGTTTAACCAAATTCAACCTGTAAAAGACGTTTCAAATCCACAAAATGTCATTGTGGGTAATCCCGATTTGAATGTGGCATTTGCACACAGTGTAAATGCTCAGTATAGCAATTACATTGCTAATTCAAGAATTAACTATGAATTAAGACTAGGCTCTTCGTTTACAGAAAACCAGGTAGTCAATAATGTTGTTGAGATTAGAGATCCTGCTGCTTTTGGTATCTTTAAAAATGAAACGCGGTACGTAAATTTAAATGGTAGCAATAGCACTATTGGCGACTATTCTATTTCAAAGCAATTAAGCGATAGAAGATATAGCCTTAATTTTTTTGGAAATATTATCAACTCAAACCGTGTTTCGATGAGTAATAACCAGATCAACAGCTCAAAAACTTGGGGTTTTAAGCAAAGTTTTGGTCCGCGAATGACTCCTAAACCTTGGTTTGACATAAATCCATTTGTTTCATACGATTTTAATAAAATAGATTTTTCTTTAGCACGCTCTAGAGATGTTATTCAAAAAATTTGGGCGTTGAGTGTAGATGGGAACATTTACTTTGCCAAGAAATACCAATTTGGCTATGCAATAAGTAAAAATTATGTAAGTGGTATTGGTAATAATATAACAAATAACCCTTTGATTATTAACACGATGTTGCAAGTGCGGGTGTTTAAAAATAAAGGCTCTTTGCAATTAAGAGCCTATGATTTATTGAACCAAAATAACTTCATCAACAGAACGCAAAATGATTTAGGATTTACAGAAACTTTAACCAATCCTAATAGCCGTTATGTGATGCTTAACTTAAGCATGAATTTACAAAAATGGACAGGCGCCGTAGGAAATAATAACAGACCTCTTATTAGAAGAGGTGATGGCAGCTTTGTGAACTAAACCTCAGAGACCCAGACACTGGTCAAATAAAGATTGCTCAATCAACAGATTTAGGCTATCCATTTTTAATTCTTCAACCTGCATTTCTACGCGGTTAAAAAATATTTTCAAATAAATTTTTCTAACTAAATAATTAGTCGTAATATTGACTAATAAATTAGTTAGAATGAAAAAACTTACACAAGCTGAAGAGCAAATAATGCAGGTACTATGGTCACTCAAAGCTGGTGGCTATGTCAAAGACATCCTTGAATTACTGGATGAACCCAAACCACATAATAATACTGTAGCAACCTTACTTAAAATCCTGGTAGAAAAAGGATTTGTAGGGATCAAAAATCCTAACCGAAACAACCTGTATTATCCACTGGTTACAAAATCTACTTATTCTGAGCAAAGCATTGAGGGGCTTACAGAACGATATTTTGAAGGATCGTACTCTAATGTAGTTTCGTTTTTGGTTGATAAGAAACAAATGTCAATTGAAGATTTGGAATTGCTATTAAAAGAACTCAAAAATAAAAAGTCATGAGCACTGAACTAATTTTGATTTACGTCCTCAAATCGACGTTCATTACAGCTATCATGTATGGTTATTACCGTTTAGCCCTTAAGGATAATAAATTTCATTATTATAATCGCTTTTACCTTTTAGGCAGCCTGGTCTTAAGTTTGGTTATTCCCCTATTAAATTTTCACTGGTTTACATTTGAAAAGCCGGCAGCTAAAACAACTGGCGAAGAAATACTATTAATGATCGCCGAACCAGGAGTTAAAGTTCAGGTGAACAATCTAATTAATAGCGACTGGATATTCATGTTCATCATTATGATCGGTATTTCACTTCTTGTATTATTAGTGATCAGCATTGTTAAAATCTACAGAATTAAGAGACATTCACCTGTCAAGCACCTCGAAGGAATAGAATTCATTGAAACTGATGTCGAAAATGCACCTTTCTCATTCTTAAATAACTTATTCTGGAAAAAGGGAATCCAACTAAATGATGAAAACGGACAAAAGATTTTTAAGCATGAGCTTACACATATCAGACAAAAGCATTCATTGGACCGTATATTTTGCCAAATAATAAGTTCTATTTTCTGGATTAACCCACTCAACTGGATCATCCAGAAAGAGCTGGAAACTATTCATGAATTTATTGCAGATGAAGAAGCTGTTGGTGAAAACAATACCGAGGCCTTTGCAAAACTATTGCTCGAAACACATTACGGAACACATTTTTTAAATCCTATACACGCCTTTAATTATTCATCCATTAAACGAAGACTAGCTATGTTAACAAAATCAAACAAAACAGAATACTCATATCTTAGAAGAATAATGGCTCTACCATTAATTCTGCTTGCACTTGCAATTTTCTCAATCAAGGTCAATGCAGTAGAAAAAGTTGAGCGCATAGGTAAACAATTGGAGAACGTTTATTATGAAAACCTTTCAGATACGATAATACCAAAACTTCCGGTAGTGCCTGAACCACCTATGCCTCCAACGCCACCCATGCCACCAATGCCAGAGGTAAAGCCATTCGAAAAAAGTGATAATAAAGTAATGATTCTTGAGAGGAATAATGAGAATGCAGGCACAGAACAAAATAAATTCATAATCATTAACGGCAAAGCTACGATCTCAGACCTGAAAACTGATGATATTGAAAGCATTCGGTTGATCAAGATTGAGGGAGTAAAGTGGCAAGAGGCGGTAAAGCCAGATGTTGATCAAAATATTATAAGTGATATTGAGAATGCAGTAAAAAGCATTAAAGGCATAAAGGCCATGTATATTTCTGCTACTGATATTCATGAAATACGTGCAGATACGATTTTTTTTGAAAGAAAAACCAAATGGAACAGGGTAAAAATGAATGATCAAGTAGTATACATGCTTGATGGAAAGAAAGTTAATAACAGTACTTTCAAAAATATCAAACCTGATGAAATTCAATCTATTACTGTTCTAAAAGGTAAAAATGCTCAAAGAAAATACGGTGATTTACAGGGCAATG
>CAIJME010000018.1 GCA_903821625.1 uncultured Sphingobacteriales bacterium
AGATGCCATAGGTAACCGGATTGATAAATATACCATTGAATCAGGAAAGCTAGCCAGATTAACCAATATCGGATTTTCTACTGACTTTAGTTTTAATTCAAAAGCAGCCAAGAGCAGGAATGAAAATCTGACTGAGATTGATAAAGCGAAACAGAGTTTAACAAGGGAGCAGCAAGAAGAATTAAATGCAATTAGTCGAAATCCAAACGCTTTTGTAGATTTTAATGTGCCATGGAATGTAAGTGCAGCTTATAGCTTTAACTATTCAAAGAACGGTCTTATATCCAATATTTCAAACACCTTAAATATTTTTGGCGATTTTAATGTAACACCGAAATGGAAAGTTCAATATACTTCCGGATATGATTTTCAGGCTAATAAGCTTAGCTTAACCCAATTTTCTATTTACCGTGACCTGCATTGCTGGGACCTTTCTTTTAGATGGTCGCCTATAGGTACCTATAAATTTTACAGTGTTGATTTAAAGGTCAAGGCTTCGATACTTCAAGACCTGAAACTTAGTAAACGCCGTGATGCATACAATAACTTCTAATATGATAGCTGAAATTATAACTATTGGTGACGAAATTCTAATCGGCCAAATCGTAGATACGAACTCTGCCTGGATGGCTCAAAAATTAAATCTTGCTGGTATAAGAGTCAAACAGATAACCTCAGTATCAGATGATCGTCAGCATATTTTGGATACTTTATATCAAGCCTCACAACGAGCAGACCTGATATTAATTACGGGTGGTTTAGGTCCAACAAAAGATGACATCACTAAAAATACGTTAGCAGATTATTTTAAGACAGGATTTAGAATTGATAATGATGCACTGAAAAATGTAGAGCGAATTTTTGCACGTTATAATGTTCCTGTATCTGATATTAATAAAAAGCAGGCTGAAGTTCTTGACAATTGCACCACCTTACTAAATTTGAATGGTACAGCTCCTGGAATGTGGATCGAAAATAATAGTAAGATCTATATATCAATGCCTGGAGTTCCTTTTGAGATGATGTATATGATGGAGGAGTTGGTGATCCCCAAGATCAAAGAAAGATTTAAGCTACCCAATATCCAACATTATACGATTCTAACTGCAGGAATTGGTGAATCTATTCTTGCAGAAAAGATATCAAATGTAGAAGATTCGCTTCCCAAGCATATTAAATTAGCCTATCTACCTAAATTAGGTATGGTAAGATTACGTTTAAGTGGGAGCGGTTCAGATGCTGAAAAATTAAATGTAGAGATTCGTTCATTTTCAAAACAAATAATTGATCTAATTGGCGAATACGTGATCATAGAAAGTGATATAGCCCTTGAAAAAGTAATTCTTGATCTAATGGAATCAAAAAGATTAAGTTTATCTACAGCAGAAAGTTGTACGGGAGGATATATTTCTCATCTCATTACCCAGCAATCTGGCAGCAGCAAGATTTTTGTAGGAGGAGCTGTTTGTTATTCGAATCAATTGAAAATGAGTATGCTTGGTGTTTCAGAACAAACACTTCGTGACTTTGGGGCTGTAAGTGAAGAAACCGTAGTAGAAATGGCTTTAGGTGCCAAATCTGCATATAAATCTGATTATTCAATATCAGTAAGTGGAATTGCAGGCCCTGATGGAGGAAGTACAGAAAAACCAGTCGGCACGGTCTGGATTGCAGTATCCGGAAAAACAAAAACGATCAGCAAAAAATTCACTTTTGGTAATAAAAGAATTCAGAATATCGAAAGGTCAGCAATCAGTGCCCTGACTCTACTTTTTAAATTAATAAAAGAGGAACAGGCTTAAGTTTAATTTTTAATTTTGCGCTGAGTTAACCAATTCTAAAAATAATCGATTATGGCTTTATATGAATTAGTGCTTCCAAAAATGGGTGAAAGTGTTGCTGAGGCTACCATTATAAAATGGGTAAAGCAAGTCGGTGATCTGATCGAAATTGATGAGTCTGTTTTGGAAATTGCTACAGATAAGGTTGATTCTGAAGTGCCTTCGCCAGTAGCAGGAAAGCTTGTTAAGGTGCTCTATAAAGAAGATGAAGTAGTGCAGGTAGGTGATGTAATTGCAGTAATTGAAACCGATGCTGAAGGACAAATTGAAACTTCTAAACCAGAACAGGAAGCAATTACGATTGAGGAAGCTATTCCTGTAGAAGAAGTAACAATGGTAAGCCTCAATATTCCAGAAATAAGGGATGAAAACACCCTAGAAAAAACTAAAGCTATTGACTTTAGTACGACTGATCGATTTTATTCGCCATTGGTAAAAAGTATGGCCGCTGAAGAAGGAATATCCCTTTCAGAATTGAATTCCATTATTGGAAC
>CAIJME010000019.1 GCA_903821625.1 uncultured Sphingobacteriales bacterium
AAAAAAATAAAATAATAAATATTTGTTTTCACGAATGAAAAATACCATTTTTTGAGCGGCAAGACCCACAGATTTCATGGTGAAGGCTGAGAAAATGTATGGGAGCATGGCTCCAATGAGCAAACCAGAGAAAATTAGAGGATCCATGATATCAGAATGGTTCAAGTTATTATATTCAGGATGCTCCACATTAAGTCTCTTAGCTCTTGTGACAAAGGCTCCATACAAACTAAGGGACACAAGGGCAGCAGATCCAATGGCGAATCCTTTTCCAATGGCAGCGGTTGTGTTTCCAGCTGCATCAAGAGCGTCAGTTCTATGTCTGATATGTTCTCCCAATTTGCTCATTTCTGCGATACCTCCAGCATTATCACTGATAGGTCCATATGCATCAATGGTCAATCCAATGCAAAGGTTGCTAAGCATACCAAGAGCGGCCAAGGCAATACCAAACATACCACAGAATTTGTGGGAAAGATAAGCAGAGAATCCGATACACAAAACAGGCACAACAGTTGACAAATATCCCAAAGCCAAACCATAGATAATGTTGGTGGCGGTACTAGTATGGCAGGAATGAGCAAGTTCTTGAACGGGATGGTAGGAATGAGAAGTCATTCTTTCAGTGTACCATCCGATTATCATACCTCCCCAAAGACCACTGGCAGCACAGGCGAAAGCGTGAACGGGGAAGATTTCCTTCAAATGAGAGCCATGAATATGGAAAACAGGGGGTAGGCATAATTCAGAAACTCCATAAATGACAGGAGTTAGGATGATAGTACTGATGACTAATTGGTATTTCAAGGTTTGTTCAATTTGATGATTTTTCTTTACATGCATGATGTGGGTAGCGAAGAAGGTGGTGATGAAAGATGCCAAGATACCGAAAGCGGAGATCAAAAGAGGGTAATATAAGGGGGCGAAATGGTTATCAGGGTCTTGCAAATTCAATAAGGACTTCTCAGTTGCGGCAATGGTAAGTGCAGCACAAGTGGATTCAGCGAAGGATCCGAACAAATCAGCTCCCATACCAGCAATATCACCAACATTGTCACCAACATTATCAGCAACAGTGGCAGGATTTTTGGGGGAGTCTTCAGGAAGGTCGTGTTCAATCTTGCCAACCAAATCAGCTCCGACATCAGCAGCCTTGGTGAAAATACCACCTCCAACTCTGGAGAAGAGAGCGACGGAAGAGCCACCGAGACCATAACCGGCAACACTTTCCATGACGTGGGCAATGTGAGTAGGATGAGTATCAAGACCCGAGTAGATGCCCATGTAGACAGCGATGATGATGGCCAAAACGAGAAGGGCGAGGGAAACCAAACTGAAACCCATAACGCAACCAGCACGGAAAGCGGTTTTGAAAGCAGCTTCAAGACTTTGTCTAATAAAAAATAAATATTTTTAGGATGAGCTTGTAGAAGGATTTTTATTATAATCAAGTTGAATGGCTACTTATTTAGTTTAAAATAAAATTTAAGTAGTAAAAATTGTTTTATACTTAGAGAAATATAATAATTGATAATATCAATATTTTATTTTTCTGTCTTAAAAAATTTAAAATTTACTGGGCTTCAAAGGCAGTTCTAATGTTTGCGTAGACTGCAATTCTCATTCCGATCCAACCTGATAAGATGGAAGTATAGGCACCAATAACAAAGGCAATGGTTGTATAAAATTGGACACCAGCTGAAAAGTCAATGAAGTCAACTGCGAAGAAGACAACAATTGACATAACAATGATGTAAACGGTCAAATATTTGTATTCTTGGTATAAAAAGGCATTTG
>CAIJME010000020.1 GCA_903821625.1 uncultured Sphingobacteriales bacterium
ACTACGATAAGTTGTGAAGATTTATATAGGGTTTGCAGATCTTTCTGCTGATGGAAGAAAAAAATGAATAAAAGGGATGCAATGAATGAAAATGATGACATAAAAATACTAAATAGTGTTTTTTAACCAGTTTTTTCCTTCCGAAAACCGGGTAACCAGCATGGCAGAAACAGTATCGCCAGTAGCGTTTAATAAAGTGGCCATTGGGTCAACCAGAGTTCCAATAATCATAACAACCGGAAGCATTTCAACCGGAAAATTATAAACCGTCATAATCATAATTTCTGCTATATATCCTCCGTTTGGAATTCCGCCTTCTACGATACTCAGAATAACGGTTAATCCTAAAGCAAGAACTATGGTTTCGGGATTCATAAAATCCTTTCCCATAATAGCAAAAACAGCTGCAATTTTTATAATTGCAGAAATACTAGATCCATCTTTATGAAGTGGCGCCCCTAAAGGTATTACCAAGTTTGCTACATGATCAGGAACCCTCATTGCACGGGCTGCTGTCAAATTTGCTGGAATGGTGGCAATGCTACTGCATGTGCTTAATGCAGTGAAGGAAGGGATTATGTTGTTTTTCCAATAAATTTTGATCCCTGGAATACCTGCAGCAATAAAGGCAAAAAGACTAAAGAAAACGAAAAAATAGAATAGACTTAATCCATAATAAATAGCCATTGAATGACCATACGTTCCAAATAGCTGAGGGCCAAATACACCAATTTGATAAGCAAAATAAGCACCCAGTCCAATTGGAGCAATTTTCATTATCAGAATAAGCAATTGCTTCATTACCTCATCGCCTGCAATAAGGAATTTTTTAAAGGGTTCACCTATTTCACCAGATCTGGAAGTGGCAAAACCAATAAGCAGTGAAAAAATAATAAAAGCAAGCATGCTCTTACGAGATAGGATTTCATAAAACTCATTAACGGTTAGCAAGGCGGTAGCCTGCTCACCCCAGCTTTGTGTTTTTATAACCTCAACTACCCGAGCAGCACTTTCTAAAGTTTGAGGCAAAGGGAATAACCAGACAGCAAATACCGTTAAAGTAGCAGAAATAAGAACAGTTCCAATAAAAACAAATAAGGTTAAGAACATAACCTTGCCCATCTTCTTATTCCTATCCATGGTCGCGATAGAAGAAGATATTGCAAAGAAAATAAGGGGGATAACTGCAGTAAAAAGCAGATTTAAAAATATATCACCAAGGGGTTTAAGTACCTCAACATTTTTACCCAATATTAAGCCCAAAACAGTACCTGCAATAATTCCAATCAGTAATTTCAGAATACTGCTATAGTTTTTTATAAAACTGGATGACTGTTTATTCATAAATTATAAGCCAAATTTTGCAGATATTTCTAGCATTCGCTCAATAGGTTTTTGTGCTTTCAAAATAATATCCATTGGAACACTTACTTCAGGAAGATCATTTTTAATACATAAATATAATTTTTCAAGCGTATTTCTTTTCATGTGTGGGCAATCATTGCAAGCACATGAGTTATTTGGTGGAGCAGGAATAAAACTTTTATATGGACTCGCTTTTTCCATCTGATGAATTATTCCACTTTCGGTAGCAACTATAAATTCAGTAGCTGGATTATTAATAGTATATTTTAATAATCCGGTAGTAGAACCTATAAAATCGGCCATTTTAAGGATAGATTCTTCACATTCGGGATGAGCAATAAATAAAGCTTCAGGATTTCTATTTTTTAATTTTAATATTCTTTGTTGTGAAAATATTTCATGAACCATACATGCTCCGTTCCAAAGAACTAAATTCCTACCTGTTTTTTTTGCTACATACGCTCCCAGATTTCTATCCGGGCCAAATATTATTTTTTGATCTTTTGGTAAACTCTCTACTATCTGCACTGCGTTTGAAGAAGTGCATACAATATCACTCATGGCCTTCAATTCTGCTGTACAATTCACATAAGTTATCACCATGTGATCGGGGTACTTTTCTTTAAATTTTGCAAATAATCGTGGCGGACAACTATCTGATAAAGAACATCCTGCTTTTAAATCAGGCAATAATACTTTCTTTTGCGGAGATAGAATTTTTGCGGTTTCTGCCATAAAATGTACTCCGGCAAAAACTATTACATCAGCATCTGTCTTAGCTGCTTCCTGTGATAATCCTAGACTATCTCCAATATAATCTGCGATATCCTGAATATCTGGATCCTGGTAATAATGTGCTAGTATAACCGCATTTTTATCTTTTTTTAACCGTTTAATTTCAGTGAACAGATCCAGTGATGGGTCAATCGGTTCATCTATAAATCCTTTGCTTTTAAGTTCTTCGAAGGTATTCATTTATCAACTATTCAATAAATACAATTTATATTTTAAATAAGATTC
>CAIJME010000021.1 GCA_903821625.1 uncultured Sphingobacteriales bacterium
ATTAAAATTCCTGCAGCATTAATTCCTTATACCGGTTTTGAGTGGATCGACTAGATTGATTCCATTTTTATCTACAAAGTTTTAATTTCATCAGTTTACCCCTGTCGTTTCCCAACAATCTGGCTTAGGTATTCAAATACCAGCTGACCCATGGTGGTACAGGTTTTAAATGTTGGGTTTTTATGGTAGGAGGAAAGTTCTTTGCCTAATTGCTTGACTTTTTGATCCGGAGCAATGGTATCAATGTCCATTACTCTAAAAAGTTCTTCAATGCGGTAATGCCCTGTACGAAAACGGTTTGCGATCAGGCTTCTTTCTTCCTCCTGATACTGTTTCATGGTGGTTAAGTCCATGTGCTGCATCCCAAGCTGCACCAGAGCCAAGTTCTCTTTGAAGTAATGCGGCAGATACATTTTCAGTCGGCCTTCATACGATTGCTGGTCAAAGTCAATGGCCCGGAAGCGGTATTGATTACCTTCAATATCTGGAGTGATATCTACAACAAAATTATAAGAACGCATATCTCCAAGCAACCTGACGAAGCAGCGTTCATTGAATTTCACAAACTCCTTACAAATCCGGATCTGATTAAATTTTGAAGTCCCTAATCGTCTACTAATAAATTCATCACCAGGTAAACCGGGAATATGTTCTTCGATCAGGGTATTGCCATCCGTTAAATAACTAATCCTGTTGGGTGATAGAATATGCTCCAGTTCCAGTCCATAAACCCGGGAAGCATCGCCCACTTTGACGTAAAAATGATCGTAATTATCATTTAGCCGGTTGATAATGCGAACCCGGAATGGTTTAGTATTGGCAAAGGTGCAATAGTCGATTCGCGCTACCGAAAGATGTTCCATAACTGCGGTATCACCATCGGTATTCATCAACGCATAGATGTAAGTTAGATTCGGAAAAAGTTCTTTCATCTCACTTTCATCATAATAGACGGTATACCAAAGTGTATCGCGACCTTCCTTATCCCTTAATGGGGTTTTCAGGTTAAAACGCATCAGGTCGGAATACTGTACCGGAAGCTTCACCTCACGGTCGAATTTTAAAAGATATTCACGAAGCTCAGGCCTTATGGTATAATGCTGCTTCTTTTTAGATGGAACAACATCCCTAGGCTCCTTTTGTTGTGAATGCATTTTATTCGGTTGTCAGGTAGTTGGTTGGTTAGTAGTTAGGTGGTTAGTAAATAGTTATCAGTTAACAGATTTCGTTTGTCAGACAACAGACAACACATTTCAGTTATCGGTTTGGGTACGCTAGTCCTACCTCAGACCTCAGACCTCCTACCTCCTACCTCATACCTCAGTCCTCATTCTTCAACAACTTCACTATGAGTGTATACTACCTCTTCCTTTTCTTCTTTGAAATATCTTTTTTGATACAATAAAATCATGATCACTCCAATGGATATCGCAGAATCGGCTAGGTTAAATACGGGTCTGAAAAAAATGAGCTCTTGTCCGGCCCAAAATGGAAACCATGAAGGGTATGTGCCCTGAATTATGGGAACATAGAACATGTCAACTACTTTACCATGGAACAGGCTTGAATACCCGCCTTCGACAGGAAATAATTTTGCAGGCTCATAATAAGAACTTTCACTAAATAGTACTCCATAGAAGGTTGAATCGATGATATTTCCCATTGCACCCGCAAAGATGAGTGATAAATTCATGATCAGTCCGCGGTGGTATTTATGTTTAATCATATATACCAATCCGTATCCTATTCCTAAAACAGCTACAATCCGGAATAAGGTTAATATAAGTTTGCCAGTTTCGCCACCAAACTCCATACCGAATGCCATTCCATTATTTTCAGTGAAATGAATGATAGCCCAGTCTCCAATGATTTTATACTCCTGCCCTAAAGACATGTTGAGCTTGATCCAGAATTTTAAAACCTGGTCAGCAATTAATATGAATAAAATTGCAAAAAAGGGCTTGGAATAAGCTTTCATTTAGGCCTGTTTCAGTTTAGCTTCCATACTTAGCGTTGCATGAGGAACTGCACGCAAACGCTCTTTTGGTATTAATTTTCCGGTTTCTCTGCAGATACCGTAGGTCTTATTTTCAATACGTACCAATGCATTCTCTAGGTTATCTATGAATTTGCGCTGACGGGCAGCCAGCTGATTGATTGATTCCTTTTCAAGGGTAGCTGATCCATCCTCCAGAGTTTTGTAAGTGCCTGCGGTATCATCAGTTCCGTTCATATTTGGGTTACTTAATGACTGGCTTAAAGCAGCTAATTCTTCTCTTGAACTACGTAATTTATCTGTAATAAGGCTTTTGAATTCCTGCAATTCTGCATCGGAATATCTTGTTTTCACATTCTTATCCATTTCTATCCTTTATTTATTAGTATCATTAAATTATGCTCATCAATACTTACCACTTCTCCTTCATTGAGCTCATTTACAAGCTCAAAGGACTCAGCCAGGATTTCGGCGCAAATATATGATAAATTATTTTTGAGGGCTTCCGAAATATAGGGATGGTCTTTAACCTGCACCCTAATTTTATCTGTAACCTCAAAACCCTGATCTTTTCGCATATTCTGAATGCGGTTTACCAACTCTCTTGAAATACCTTCCTGCTTTAAATCGTCGGTAATGGTAATATCTAATGCTACGGTTAACGTTCCAAGATTTGCTACTTGCCATCCAGGCACATCCTCGGCTAGGATTTCTACATCTTCAACAAGAATCTGATAAGAAGTGCCGCGTAACTCTATTTTGCCTTCGTTTTCAAACCGGCTAATTTCCTGTTGGGTTAAGGTGTTTAAAGCCTCCGCCACAATTTTCATATCCTTACCAACTTTTGATCCTAAAGCTTTAAAGTTTGGCTTTATTTTTTTGCTGATAATGCCAGATGTATCTGTAATGTACTCAATATCTTTAATGTTTGTTTCTGAAAGAATCAGATCTTTTATTTTTTCGACCCTTGCTTTAAAAGTTTTATCCAGAACAGGTATAAGTGCTTTACCCAATGGTTGTCTGACATTGATACCAACCTTTTTTCTTAGCGAAAGGATCAGTGAAGAAATATCCTGGGCAAGACCCATGCGTTCTTCTAGGTCTTTGTCTACTAAGCCTTGATTATATTCCGGAAAATCGGCCAGATGTACAGAGAGGGCCTGTTCTTTACCTGTAACATTGTTTAGGTCAATGAATAAACGATCACTGAAGAATGGCGCAACTGGTGACATTAGCTTTGCAATTGTATTCAGACACGTATAAAGAGTTTGGTAAGCCGAGATCTTATCTTCAGAATATTCACCTTTCCAAAAACGGCGACGGCTTAAGCGAACATACCAGTTACTCAGGTGCTCATCCACAAAGTTTTGGATAGCACGTGTGGCGCGTGTTGGTTCAAAGTCGGCGTAGTATTTATCTACTTCCAGAGTTAATGAATTTAATAATGAAATAATCCAGCGATCAATTTCGGGGCGGTCTTTAACATTCTCTTCCAGGTAGCTAAAACCGTCTATATTCGCATACAGCACAAAAAATGCATAGGTATTATGCAATGTTCCGAAGAACTTACGACGTACCTCATCAATTCCTTCGATATTGAATTTTAAATTATCCCATGGCGATGCATTGCTGATCATGTACCAGCGTGTAGGATCTGCGCCGTATTTTTCAATGGTTTCAAATGGATCAACTGCATTGCCCAAGCGTTTCGACATTTTATTGCCGCTTTTGTCTAATACCAGTCCGTTTGAAACCACATTTTTAAAGGAAACGCTATCATTGAGCATTACACCAATGGCATGCAGGGTAAAAAACCATCCGCGAGTTTGATCTACTCCTTCGGCAATGAAATCGGCAGGATATATTGATCCAGTTTCTGAATAAGATCCTGAATGTGTGTTCCAATAGGCTAAAAAATCTTTCGCACTGATGTTTCCGTTTTTCCCTTGTTCTGTTGGAGGAAGGCCCCATTGCGCATAAGGCATAGCACCTGAATCGAACCAAACATCAATGAGGTCGGGTTCACGAAACATTTTTTTGCCAGATGCAGAAAGCAATACCACATCATCCACAAAAGGTCGATGCATATCATTTATCTCAAATGCAGCATCCATAAAGCCAGCATTAGCAGATTTCTTGATTTCTGTTCTCAATTCATTGATTGATCCGATACATTTTTCTTCTGAACCATCTTCTGTACGCCAGATTGGCAGAGGAGTACCCCAGTATCGTGATCTGGATAAATTCCAGTCAACCAGATTTTCTAGCCAGTTTCCAAAACGACCAGTACCCGTTGATTCAGGCTTCCAGTTGATGGTTTTATTCAGTTCAACCAGGCGTTCTTTAACCGCAGTAGTTTTGATAAACCAGCTATCTAGCGGGTAATATAAAACAGGCTTATCTGTTCTCCAGCAATGCGGATAACTGTGCTCGTATTTCTTAACATCAAAGGCTTTGTTCTCTTCCTTTAATTTGATAGCGATTAAAACATCTGTAGGCCTGAAATCAGGATCTTTACGTTCTTCATCACTATAATATTCTTCTTTTACGTATTTCCCGGCAAAGTCGCTGACCTCTTGAACAAATTTTCCCTTCCTGTCAACCAGCGGGAATTCGTTGCCTTTTTCATCCCTGATCATAACCGATGGCACATTGTTTTCGCGGCAGGCCCTAAAATCGTCGGCACCAAAAACAGATGCGGTATGTACGATACCTGTACCATCTTCTGTGGTTACAAAATCGGCAGGAATAACGCGGAATGCATTCTTTTCAAGATCATCATTCGTTACATAAGGCATTAGTTGATGGTAATGCAGGTCAATTAGATCTGATCCCTTGAATTCTGCCTCCATCTGCCATGGGATCAGTTTATCACCTTCCTTATAGTCTGAAAGCTGAATAGTTTTTGCCTCTTCTTTAAAATATTTTGAAACAAGATCCTTTGCTAGAACCACACTCACGGGCCTGAACGTATACGGATTAAATGTTTTAATTTTTACATAGTTGATAGATGCACCAACAGCCAGCGCACAGTTAGATGGCAAGGTCCATGGCGTAGTGGTCCAGGCCAGAATGGTGGTATCTTCTGTTTCCTTATCAAAAAGAACCTTCATCAATGGATGGTCCTGATCTTTTTTGATGTGGAACTGGGCAACAATGGAGGTGTCTTTTAGCATTTGATAGGTGCCGGGTTGATTCAGCTCATGTGAGCTTAATCCGGTTCCTGCTGCAGGAGAATAAGGCTGAACGGTGTATCCTTTGTATAGAAGTCCTTTTTCATGAAACTGCTTCAAGATCCACCAGAGGGTTTCTATATACTCGTTTTCATAGGTGATATATGGGTTTTCTAGATCAACCCAATAGCCCATTTTCTCGGTCAGGTCGTTCCATACATCGGTATATTTCATGACCTCGGTACGGCAGGCAGCATTATACTCTTCAACGGTAATACTTTTACCGATGTCATCTTTGGTAATACCCAGCTTCTTTTCTACAGCCAGTTCAATGGGAAGTCCATGGGTATCCCATCCTCCTTTACGATTTACTCGAAAGCCTTTGAGGGTTTTATAGCGACAAAAAATATCCTTGATAGAGCGAGCCATCACATGATGTATACCTGGCATCCCGTTCGCGGATGGTGGCCCCTCATAAAATATATAAGGTTTAGAAGCAGGCCGGTTAGAAATACTTTTTTCAAATACCTGGTTTTTTTTCCAGTATTCTAATATTTCTTTTCCGGTTTTTGATAGATCAAGTTGCTTATATTCTTTGTACATCAGTGCTTTAACTCCCAAATTTAAGGATGCAAAGTTAAGAATTTTAAGTCTTATTATGCAGTTTTTTGGAATCATTCATCCGCAAAATTTTGGCAAACAATCAAGGCACGTATTTTGTGTAAGCTAAGGTGTTATTTTTATAGATTATGAAAAATATATATATGCGGCGCGGCCTCTGGCTGATATTTTTAGGGATAGCCTTAAATCTATTGGGGTATTATTTGATGGGAGAGGAGATATACAAGTATGGATGGGCAATGGTAAGTGGTACCCTTGCATTTGGGTTTGGCTTTTTATCGGTAATTTATAGCTTGATACGTAAAATGGACCGGAGAGCTATTTTGAAGGAACGGGCAGAGGATGCTGAGGGGTAGTGGGTTGAATATTATAGTATTATTGTCATTGCGAGCTGAGTACTTTGTCATTGCGAGTGCAGCGCTTTGTCATTGCGAGCGTAGCGCGGCAATCTCAACTATCAATTGGATTCAAATCATGGGATTGCTTCGTCGTGCCTCCTCGCAAAGACAATAAAAAGGTTCCTTCTATAAACATAAGATGACAGGATAATAGGGGGCGTAGCGCTTTGTCATTGCGAGCGTAGCGCGGCAAACTCTACTAAAAATGGGA
>CAIJME010000022.1 GCA_903821625.1 uncultured Sphingobacteriales bacterium
ATCGTTCAATCCAGTTATCGAGGTGCGATTTAAATTCGTCAATTGGCCTGAAGCCATCAACACGCATAGCCCCCAGAAAATGCCCGATTCCTTTTCCTACCGGATCAGTAGATGGTTCCATAAAAGCAACAAATGGGGGCACCCATGGACCATAGTTTGCTCCCGAAAGTACTGCAGAAAGAATATCTACTGTTGCGCTAAGTCCAAAACCTTTATGACTGCCGTGGTCTCGATCACTACCCAATGGAAGTAGGGAGCCTCCTTTTTTTAATTCATGAGGGTCAACCGATGGGTTTCCATTGGCATCCTGAATCCAGCCTTCAGGTACAGGTTTCCCCATGCGTTGTGCAATCTCTAGTTTACCGTTTGCAGCTGCAGAAGTTGCCATGTCCACAATAACCGGAGGATATTTTCCTGCTGGAAAAGCATAACACATGGGGTTTGTGCCCAATAAACGTTCATTAGCAAAAGTAGGGGCAACTAACGGACTCGCATTCGTCATGGCAAAGCCGATCATATTTTTTTCAACAGCCATCATGGTATGATAGGCTGCAATACCAAAATGATTCGAATTTCTTACTGAAACCCATCCTGAACCATATTTTTCTGCTTTTTCAATGGCTACTTTCATTGCAAAAGGAGCAACCACAAGACCCAGCCCTGCATCGCCGTCGACTGTGGCAGTAGTTGGGGTTTCATACACAATTCTAATATCAGGCTTCGCATTGATGCGACCTTTTTCCCATAAACGTACATATCCAGTAAGCCTGGCAACGCCATGGGAGTCAATCCCCCTTAGGTCTGATTTGATCAGTACATCTGCCGCCAGTATTGCGTGCTCAGCAGAACAGCCCATCTTAATAAAAATGGATTTTGTGAAATCTCTTAGCTTACTTTCTGTAAAGGTATGATAGGTCATTTATCTTTTTCTAGTCCTCTAAGATCGTGAATTTCAGATCTAAAGGCTTGAAGTTTTCAATCAGTGTTTGAATAAAGCTTTTCCCTTGCTTGACATAGAACAAACCAAAATTTTCGGAACGTTCCTGAAGCCCTCCATTTGGGAAAAGTTTTGTTTTTACCTGTTCAATCTGCAATAAGGCATCAGCAAAATTTCTCTTCTCGGCCTTCATCAGCTTAACCTCCAGATTTTTAATTGCCCGGTGCAATCTAGCTTTTACAGCTTCAGAACTTGGACTCAAGCTCGGATCAATTTTATAAGTACGGAGTTTGATTTTTTCAAAGATCGAACTGAGCTCTTGCCATTCATCATGTAGATTAAGCAAATGTTCACTATGGTTTAAAACCCATTCTTTCTTCAGATCATCCACATTTTTAAAGATGTCTTTGATATGGAGGTCAAGACGGTTGAGTTTGTTCTCCAGGTTAACAGAGCCGAACATGGCAGAATTTCTTAATAGTAAAATCGGGAATTCTATTCCATAATGATCAAAGTTCTGCTTGAGCTGCAGCCAGTAAAGTATTTCTGCACCTCCACCAATATAAGCTAGATTGGGTAAGATTACTTCCTGGTATAGTGGACGCATCACTACATTCGGACTAAATCGTTCCGGGTGATCATTGATTTCCTGTTTAAGCTTTTCTTCGTTAAAGCTGATCTCTGAATTTAGGATCTTATAGGTCCCATTTTCAAAAATAATTCGTTCTCTTAATCCATCAAGCAGGTAAAAA
>CAIJME010000023.1 GCA_903821625.1 uncultured Sphingobacteriales bacterium
CAAAAGCATTGCCAAGTAATTTGCCAGTATAAATATGAGCGGGATCTGAATATATTAAATTTGGCTTACCTGATTCAATAAGTTTTCCATCTTTTAAAATTAACATTTGATTTGCTAGTGTTAATCCATCAATTGGATCATGCGAAACAATAATAATGGTGATTCCCAACTCATCAGATAATCTCCTTAAATCTGCGCGAAACTGCGTTTTCAACACTGCATCAAGCTGACTGAAAGGTTCATCAAGAAGTAAAACTTCAGGCTCTGTAATAATTGCTCTTGCTAGAGCTACCCGCTGCTGCTCTCCCCCACTCAAGTCAACAATTTTTTTAGTTGCCAAATGATCGATTCGGAGAAATTCCATCATTTTATTTGCTTTGTGCTTTTTGGCCTGCAAATCTTCATTAGAAAGCATACTTTCTATATTTTCATACACCTTTGCAAAAAGATTCAGATTAAAATCCTGGCTAAGCATTTTCATAGAATCATGGCCAGGTATCAGTTTCTCATGTGGACCATTCAGGTGCTCAGCTTTAAAAAAAACTTCACCTGAATCTGGTGCAAGCAAACCATAAATAAGTTTCAAGAGCGTGCTTTTCCCGCTTCCACTTTCGCCAACAATGGCCACAAAATCACCCTTATTAATGCTAAGGCTGATTGAACTTACCCCTGCCGAAGAATCTTCAGAATAGTGTTTACTAACGTCTTTAAGTGCAATGAAAGGCTGTGACATGATGCCAAATATACTAAAAAACCCCGCCTGCTGAATTTCAGCACAAGCGGGGCTCTTAAAATAAAAACTACCTAAAATCCGAACATCAATCCAAAAGATAGATTTTTAAAATCTTCAGGGCCCTGACCACCAGCAAAGACATCATTGCCATAGTATTTAATAAATACACCAGTTCCTCCATATCCTAATCTGGCAAATGCTCCGTATCTGAAAGGATTTAGATTGTAATCATCTTTAAACTTATCTTTACCATTTTGTTTACTCAGCTGCTTAACTTTCCCATTCAATAGGAAACCAATTTCAGGCCCAAAAACAAAATTCAATTTATCACCCTTTTTATCTGCAGTAGAATTTATTTGGAATGATAATGGTATACGCAAATATTGACTGGAAAAGCGATTTTTCTTATAATCAACGGTCTCAGTTACATAACTAAGTGATGGCTTATCTTTTTGTATGGTAATATTTTGCTTCAAACGCATGTGATTCCAATCTAGACCAGCACCTGCATAGATCTTAAAATGTGTAGTAAATCTATATCCTAATTGAAAAAAATCAAAACCGAAATTGCTGCTTTTCCAGGTATTTCGTTCCAAAAATGAGTTTGCAGGACTAAGCGTAAAACTACCTTTATCGGTGTAGGTACTCAATCCCAAATCAAAACGTGCAATATTGAACTGTAGAGAAAATTTCTGTATTGATTTAGGTTCTTTGTTTGAACTAAACTCTTTCGACTCATTATCACCAAACCTTATTGTTACACTTTTTCGGTCTTTTTTAGTGGTATCTCGTGTTATAACGAGAACTGTATCTTTTTTTTCTTGAGCCATGGCCCCTGCTATAAATATGCTTAATAGAGCACAAACTAATATTCGCTTCATTCTTTTCTGTATTATTTTATTTCCTGCTTTTTATTTTAATCAATCCTAAATTAATTCCGGATACTTCAGAGCCTTCAACACCATCTTTAAACTCTATCAATTTATCTTCTCGCTTATCAACCTTAGCAATTACAAAATTCACCAAGCTACCGATACTCCTTATTCGCTTGTGCCCATTGTGACCGCGTTCTTCATCTAATGAATGATCTTCAGACCTATCCACTTTAGTAATCATATCTGCTTGGCTAACATCTAGTAGCGACTGGTCACCGGAATATCTTTCAGGGACTTTAACTGATTGCTTTGATAACGTAGCAATTGGTTTTTTAACAATAGCTGAAGCAATCACAATCGGTGCTCGCTGTGTGGCAGGCTTTAACTCTGGTGTTGCATGTGTAATTTCAGTTAGTAATTCATAATCACTTTCTGTTGGTTTTTCATTTGCAAATTCTGCAAGTTTAGGCTTAAGCTTAGTATGAATTGGTTCTTCCTGCACAGGTTCAGTGATGGATTCCTTTTTTAATTGGGGAACCGAAGTTTGAACTTTTTCTATCGCAATTATTGGGCTACTAGGAAGTTTAATTTTTTCTACTGGCTTTGTAAACCATAGACCCACAGTAATCAACACCGTAACACTTGCCGCAGCCATCCAGAAAAATGAAAATGATTGCTTACCAGATACCTTGTTATCTAATGTACTGGAAATCTTTCCCCATACATCATTTGAAGGTTCAAGTTCAAGATTTTCAAAACGTTGCTGAAATAATTTATCCAAGTCTTTATCCGATATGGGATGCATAATTTAAGCCCTCCATTTTAATTATTTTTTCCTTTAATATAGCTCTAGCTCTTGATAATTGCGATTTAGAAGCCCCTTCAGTTATACCCAGCTGTGTGGCTATTTCTTTATGCGAATAGCCCTCTATTGCATACATGTTAAATACCAGACGATAACCATTCGGTAATTGCTGCACTAGCTTAAGCAAATCTTTTAACTCCAGTCTGCTCATGTCAAATGTATTTTGTGCTTGGTCATAAACCTCATCAATATCCACCAAATTTAAATTTCTGAGATTCTTTCGATAGGTTTCAATAGCTGTATTCACCATGATTCGCCTGATCCATCCTTCAAAAGACCCCTCACCTCTAAATTCAGCTATTTTTTGAAATACCTTGACAAAACCCATTTGTAATACATCTTCGGCTTCAAAAGTATCTTTTGCATAACGCATACAGATTCCCATCATACGAGATGCCAAAGTTTTATATAGGCTTTCCTGAGATTTCCTATCACCCCTTCTACATCCCTCAAGCAAACTATCTATCGTATAGGAATGATCCAAATTCATATGCTTTAAGTTAAGATGCTAAACACGACCAATTAGTTGCATGCTTTGGAAAATAAATCTGAATACTAAAGGCTTGAGTTTACAGGCTTGAATGTCAGCTGATCATCAAAGACCCATGCTATTTGTTCAGGCTGTAGCTTTAGCCCTTAGTGCTATCGATCTGTTTTCGGCTTTAGAAGTTTGAAAGACTGTTTGTAAACCAAAAAAGAGGAATTTGAAAATTCTATTTTTCTGGTTCCTGCTGGTCTTCCCAAATCCATATAAGGTTCGAAACGAAAGTCAAGATAAAGATTTGGAATAAGTTGCTTCTGATAGGAATAACGAAGCATGATCAATTTTCTGTTCTTTTCTGTATAACCAGGGTAGTTAATATGCTGAGAAACACTTTGATATAAAGGCATTCCGTTTGAAGAAATAAATGACATTCCATTCCAATAAGTTCCCAGCAGTGAACCATAATGCGTATCAATTCCAGTATTAAGATACCAGCCGCGTCCTTTAGAAAAAGCCTGCACATCTGTGAATGAAAAATCATTGAATCCCATCACATAATTTTCCGTTCTAACTGAATTCACAAAGCCCGATAAGGGAATCTTTAATTTGAAACCCAAAGCCGTATTTACCAGCGTTTGTAAAGGTTCGGGGTTAATATCAATCTGACCTCCCTGATGAAAAACGGTTATTTGTACAGGAATAGAAAGATCGATCTTTGAATTCTTTATGATTTTGAAATCTGCTGAGAGTCCACCCAAAATTTGCTCCTGCACAGGAGAAGGCTTGTAAATCATCCGTTTCCAATTAATAAATGCATCTAGGAATAACGAAGTGTTTTTAAGTATAAACTGTGTGCCATATTCTACAGGCTCAGTGATTCTTTTTTCAAAATCAAATAAGGGCTCAGCCATACGATGATGAATATTGCCTTCTAAAACACCATTAATCAGGGTGGTATTTCCATTTTGATATTTGACACTCAAAAGGGGAAGCGTTCTGTAAAAGCCTTCATTCCCGAAATCTTTTTGCAAGTGAACACCAGCTATTACTGCCAGTCTAGGATGAGCATAATAAACTAGTTGGGGCTCCAAATGCGTTCCAAAAAGGGTATAACCGTCTTGGATTTTATTGAAGTACTCATAGTTTCGCATAAAGTTGAAACTCTGTACACTCAATTGAAGTTCGCCGGTTTTAAGACTATCAGGGCGAATACGATATTCTAAACTATCAGTTGATATCTGAGCAAAAGAAGTATAAAAAATACTTAGGAAGCCTAAAAAAATAAAGTATTTCTTCATTGAATTTATCAGCAATAAATGCTGACCTCAGGTTTAAATGATGATTTAAATAGGAATATCTTATATCCAGTTTGTAATATTATTTGCCTTTTAACCGATAGTACTTATAGATCTTAACCGCTGACATGATTACCGCACTAAATACCACGAGGCCTGTTAAGCCATATATCCAATCAACTGCACTTTTAAGGATTACTGTAAACACAATGGCGACCAAAAAAATTGTAGCCAGTTCATTCCAAAGCCTTAACTGAGTGGATGACCATGTAAATATTCCCTGTTTTAATTTGTTCATAATGTTCTGACACAGAAAATGATAGACCAATAATCCAAGTACAAAGGCTAGTTTTACCAGCATCCAGTTCATACTTAACAAAACTGGATTAACCCAGATCATTGCAATACCAGCCAGGACAGAAATAACCATAGCGGGGGTTGTGATAATGTACCAGAGCTTATGCTGCATAATCTCAAACTGCCTTTGTAGCGTAATTCTCTCTGACTCCGTACGGTCATTAGCCTCTACATGATAGATAAACAATCGAACGATATAAAACAGCCCAGCCATCCAGCTAACAACAAATATGATATGAATGGCCTTGAGATACAGATATAGCATAAAGCTGAAAGTTGAAAGCTGAAAGTTGAAAGTTAAAAGCTAAAAGTTGAAAGCTAAAAGTTAAAAGCTAAAAGTTAAAAGTTGAAAGTTAAAAGTTGAAAGCTAAAAGTTGAAAGTTAAAAGCTAAAAGTTAAAAGCTAATTCATTAACAATATAATACATAAAATAAAATC
>CAIJME010000024.1 GCA_903821625.1 uncultured Sphingobacteriales bacterium
AAACAGATTACCATTCAAATCAAAACCAATTCCGTTCGGTGAACGAAAGCCTGATGCAAATGGCTTTAAAACACCATCAGGGCTGAGTTTCATGACCCAGCCTCGGTAAGGCACATTCGAAAACATCTGACCCTTACTACCTTGTTCCCTTCCCAGTGGATTTATTTCACCACGTACTATAGGCCTGATATTACCTGCTCCAGATGAGGAATTTAATGCAATAAAAAGGTTATCAATATTATCTTTAACAGGTCCATAATTGAATTCATGGTAATTTCCTGAAATACCGAAATCATCCGTTACTTTTTCATACAAATCTGCAGTTCCATCACCATCTGTATCTTTTACCCTTGTTAATTCGGGACGTTGTATTATCAATAATTCAGAATTGCTGACTACCAAAATACCGAGGGGATCATGAAGCCCTTCTGCAAATAATTTCCATTTTTTAGTCAATGGATCATAGGTCATTACCTCTCCTCTGGTAAAACATGCCACAAGACGGCCATCTGGTAGAAATTCAACTGCACCGGTTTCACTTGTCAAACCTTCAGGCATAGGTATAGTTTCTACCCTATATGATTCATTCTTTTCCTGAGCATTGATAGTCTGTGTTGAGGCAACAAACAAAACAATTGTCAGAATTCTCTTAATGAGTTTGTTCTTCATAAAGAACCTCCTTCCTTTCTACTCATAGTAATCGAGAAATCTATAGCCTGTTTAGGTACTAATTTTAATTTTCCATTTTCCCATTTACCAGATGAAGAAATATAGCTTGCTCCATCATTAGGATTAGTATTAAACCATACTGTTTTAGTACCATCAGGTATTCTGAATTTCCGAATCAAGCCTGAACCATCATTTTTAGGCATTATCAACTCATAAACATCTATTCCATTAAGTGTATAATGAAATTCCGGATATCTGTTTATAAGTGAATATCCTTTATAATCAACAACCTGAATACCATCATTATTACCAATTGATAATGGAAATTCTGTTTTATCGCGAAAAAATGGTGTACCTACTACCTTGGCCAAGACATCACCTTTACCCCTCCATAATTCAGAGTTATCCAAAAACCCTCCACTCCATGCAAAGAGAAGTTTACAAGTTGATGCATCCCAACAATACGAAAGATTTCCAGGAAGGCTTACTGCAATGGCCGCAGGGCTTGCTCCTTCAATAAAAACCCGATATAAATAGGGTGATATTGGTATATATGGGTGTAAAGGCTTAACATTTTCAATCTTGTCACGCCCACTATCTTTATGCTCATTATGCGGCATTACTACTTTAATATTGTCAAGTCTGCGGCTTGGAGGAATATTGGGATCATTTTTAAGCTCAGGCATTTTTCCATCAGCATTAACATACATCGCACCAAACATGATCAAACCATGTCCAGGAAGCGTACATACATACGGATAAACACCAGGTTGTTGGGGTGCTATAAAAATAAGTGTTTGTGTCTGATTGGGATTAACGACAGGAATTGACCATAAAACAGAGGCCGACTTTGGAATATAATCCATCGATGGCCCCTTCTCTCCTAATTGAAGCGCTTCATTGACAATTTCCAGTCGAGATTCAGGTTTAGTGATTAAGAGATTATGACTCATATCATCACTATTACTGAAGATCAGTTTCACCTTTTCACCTGGTTTGACATGAAACCTCACTAAATCAAACTGTAGCCCAACCTGAACATCTATTTTTACTGTTTTTACAGAATCTATAGTTTCGCTAGCCAAGATTTGTTTAATGGAGAGAAAGAACAGAAAAAACACTATTGATTTCTTTAAAGTCATCATTTTCTTAATTTTCACTCGATTAAAAGGTCTTAAAACATATTTTCATAATGTTCAGAAGGTTCAAAAATACCACCACTTCTTTGGTAAAAATCTGGGTTAAGATCAAAAACTCCATTTTTTGCTTTCATCCATGAGGCGTGTGCTCCAGGATGATAATCAAGCATATTTTTCCAATTAGCATAGTTCATATCTCCATTAGTTTCCATCAAACCCATATTAATGCCCGGAAAAGGAGGCAAATGAGCAGATAAATTTTTATGCCAATCGATGAGTATCGGGTTTACTGTTAAATCGGCACAAAGACAAGGAATATTTCTTTTTGCAGCGAGCTTCGCAATTTTTACAGAAAAACTCAAGGTTTTTGCAATTCCTTTTAATACCAGAACATTATAGCCAAGATCAAGCCTATTTATTGCAGATTCTTCATCATGAATGCTTTCATCAGCAGCAATGAGGATACCCAAATCATGAACATGTTCTATGTTAGACTCGTTTAGTGGTTCTTCAATCAGTAATATCTGGTCAAAGGCACCTATCTTTTTAGCATGATCAAGGTACTTCAAGAGGCTTTCCTTTTTTTCATATCGAGCATTGGCATCCAATGTGTAAATGAGTTTACCGTTTGATGTATGTTCGGTACGATGATCTTTTAATGTTTGATGTATTAAACTAAGCCTTTCCATATCTGCTTTTAACATCTCAGATTGGGTTCCAGGTGAGCCTATTTTGACTTTAAAAACGAAAAAGCCTTTTTGGGCTGCCCCTAAGAGGTCCTGCATTGGCATCCCATAAGGGATTTGATACATGATAGCA
Organism: uncultured Sphingobacteriales bacterium; assembly: GCA_903821625.1. Lineage (GTDB taxonomy): Bacteria > Bacteroidota > Bacteroidia > Sphingobacteriales > Sphingobacteriaceae > Daejeonella. The sequence goes on from CAIJME010000024.1 coordinate 2,628, forward strand.
ATTTTATCATTTTGATGCGAGAGAGCCTCTTTAAATGGCCCAGGGATCATCATTTCAAAGCTTTTATATTTATTTTCAGCAGCATAAACTAACCAGGCAGCATTATCTATGCTCACAAGAGCGTTATATACAAAATTGATATTCAGGTCAGACTTTCCTGTAATCCTTTTACCCTCAGAAATTACTTCAGGCAATATTTTATCCAAAAGATCAATAGGAGTATAAAAAGATGTTTGTTTGACAAGATCCAGAGCCTTAGTAGTTAGGGCATGCATCATTGAATTGCCTTTGGCTTCTGAATGTAAGGAAAAGAGGTCAGCATCGCCATAAAGAACACTTTGAGTGGCTATACCTGTTTTTGAAATACCTGAAGCAGTAGTTAGATTGGATGCCGTCTGCCAAAGTTCAGTCAAATACCCTCCTTTAAAACCAAATGGACGAATAAGTTTTTCACGCTCATAGGCACAAGCAGCATTAACAATGCTTATCTTTTTTTTACCTAATAATGAACTGGCATTCAGTAAGGGTGAATCAAATGCACTCAATGCTGTTAAAAGACCAGCTCCTTTTACAAATTTTCTTCTGTCCATCATGATTTGACCCTAAAGCCATTAAAGGTTTATACTTAAAATTCTGAAAGCAGTAATTGCTTCACAAAATCATCGTCAATTAAATGTGGGTAGGCCGAACAAACCCGATCAATCTCTTCCATTTGTCCTGCAGAAAGTTCTTCATTTGGATTCAAGCACCAGCGTCCTTCAAGTAATCCTTGTCTTCTCAATACTTCATGAATACCAGGAATACAGCCATGGAAACTATTGGCAGAATCAAAGATGGCAGCGTTCATATCTGTAACTTCAATTCCTTTGGTAAGCAATTCAGCAATACCTTTATTATCATTTAACTTACAGGCTTTTATTTCTTCAAGTAAATCAACTGCACTTTTTGTCCATACTGCCCAATGGCCAAGCAAACCTCCCACAAACTCTTTTTCAACTTTCTTACCTTTTATATCAAAGCTGTATTTGGTCAATAGATCAGGTATGATATTATCATCATTACCGGTATAAAGATCTATTTCATTACATCTAGAAGATGTACAAACTGCTCTTACCACATCCAAGGTTTGGTAGCGGTTAAATGCTGCCACTTTTATTGCTTCTATATTTTTGATCTCAGCAAACTCCTGCCAAAAATCATAGGTAAAAATTCGTCCACCAACAGATGGTTGCAGATAAAAGCCAATTATAGGCATCACTGCAGCAACATCTCTTACACGCTGAAGAATATCCTTTTCAGTCCAGCTCTGTAATCCACCCATACTAAGCAAACCCAGATCATAACCATATTTCAAAGCTATTTCAGCTTCACTCACTGCCTGAGCAGTAGGTCCACAAAGTCCAGAAACCTTAATAAAAGGCCTTTCATCATGATTAGCAGAATCAAGTTCTTCTGATACAACCCTTAAAACGGTCTCAAATAAATTAACTTTAGGATCTCTAATTTCAAATTGGGTGGAATGCACTGCAACAGCAAGCCCTCCGGCACCTGTTGCCAGATAATAACGTGCAAGCCCCCGCTGCCGGCTCTCATCGAATTGTCGTAATGAATTAAGAGCCAATGGAATTGCCGGAATAACGGTACCCTTATGCAAAACACTTTTCAGTGTAGGATCCAATGTTTTTGCTGACATATGTATAATCTATAAAAATATTTTAATCTAAAACTGGCCATTTCTTTCCTGAAAATGTGTTGGCTTATTAATGGTTTTTCCACCTGCATGAAGCCATGCAACAGTCATTTCGATCATATCGCGAACAGTTACTCTAGGGTATCCAAAAAGTTTATGTGCTTTTGAGGCATTACTTAATAAAGCAGTAGGCTGAACTTCGTTTTCAAATAAAGGTTCTTTTCCAAGCAATGTTCCAAATTGTTCTGCCAACCATTTTAAAGATAAAGTCTCTGGACCAGTAACATTTAAAATATTTGCAGGAACATCACAATGTAATAAGGAACGAATAGCAATTTCATTGGCATCTCCTTGCCAGATCACATTCACATTACCCGTTGTAAGATCTATAGATCTTCCTTCATTTACAGATTTGGCAATTTCAAGCATAACTCCATAGCGAAGGTCGATTGCATAATTAAGCCTGTAGATGAGCGTGGGAATAGAATACCTTTCTGAGAAATATTGAAAAACGCGTTCTCTTCCCAAACATGACTGACCATATTCACCAACAGGAGCAGGAAGATGCTCTTCAGATAATCCACCAGAGTTTATTGGAGTAAATGGATAAATATTTCCGGTTGAGAATGCTACAATTCGTGAATTTTTATAGCGCTCAGCAACACGGCCTGGAAGGTATGAATTCATTGCCCAGGTAAAAGGTTCTTTACCAGTAGTTCCAAATTTGGTACCGGCCAAATAAATGATATTTTTAGCCTCAGGTAAAGCGGCTAGATCTTTCTCATTAAGCAGATCTGCAGAAATTGTTTCAATTCCATCAGCTTCAAGTTCTTCGCGCGTTCCAGCTTCAGAAAATCTGGATATTCCAATGATACGTTTGTCAATACCAGCACGAACGATTGCCTTTCTAGCTAATTTAGCCATGCTCGGGCCCATTTTACCTCCCACACCTAAAAGAATTATGTCACCTTCAATTTTACTTATATCAGAAATTAAAGCCTCTGATGGTTTCAACAATTCTTGTTCTAATGCTTCTAATTCAGTCATTTTAGGATTTTAATATTAAAAAATTATTAATTATTTACTTATTTGCTTTTTGCCATTGCTGCAGCCTGGGTGGTCGTATAATATTTTGCTAGCATATTTGGAATCTCCCATGAGGGAAGCTCACCAGTTTTTAAATACCCAAGATAATTTTTTACAACTTCGGCAAAGTGCTCCTCATGCGGAACTTTATACTTTTCAGGAATCAGCAATTCCCATAAATTTCCGGCTTTAACTATTGATATACCAGGAAATTTACTTTGTAAACGGACGATTGCTGACTGAAGATCATTTACTGAGGCTGACTTTGGAATTTCAAGATAAACTACTGGTTTATAATTCTGTTCTTTACCTTGCTTGATCAGTATATTAGCCTTTGTTCCACGCATTTTGGCAAAATGAGTATCACCTGATCCTTTTGGAGCTTCATAGTTCCATTTAATTCCAACCCTAGCATGCACATTTTTTAAAGTATAATTCATTTCACCATTAGACATCACATTTAGGGTTCCGTTTTTTACATATTTAGATAAATAATCAGGATAATTATCTTTGAGCGTTGACTTTTTAAACTGTTCTAAACTAAGTGAAGTTGACCACTCCTTTGCAGAGATCATTTTAACATCAGTTTTGTAATCGAGAGTAACATCAGGAAAGGAAGTCCACTGAATCAAATCTACCATGTGGGTGGTAATATCGACAAGACCGCGACCCTCCTGCTCAATATCAAAGAACCATGCCGGTCTGACCAAAGGCTTCCCAGACACATTTTTGTAAAAATGGTGGACACTCTCTTGCATAACTGCAGGATTATCAGCTGTACCTTTTTCTAATTGACCGAAAAATAAAGTATCCTGACTAAGTGCACGTTGAATTACATAAAAAATATTGAAACGCTCGGTCATGATATCGTATAAAAGCACTTTTTTATCTTTAGAAACTGCAAATGCTTTTTCAAGAGAATTAAAACCTTGCTGATCAATAGCCAAAGGTTTATCTGCAAGTACATTTAAGCCCGAATCAATTGATCTACTAATATATGAGCTCTTGCTTTTATTATTTCCGGATAGAATCACCACATTACCAGCCTTTTCACTGAACATCTTATCTAGGTAATCAGGCCCCTTATAAATTTCGTGTTTCCAAGTGGTCGGATTTTCTGGACGTGCATTATAACTATCAACCAGTTTTAAATGGTTTTCAAGTTCAGAGCCTTCAGGAGCATAAACATGAACTACAGAATCTATGTCAGCATACATCGATTTTTGCAATAAGGCAGCATGAAAATGACCGGGATCAAGTGTTATGATCCGTACCTTTTGTTCATTTTTTTTCATTTCCTGAGGTATATTCTGACAACTATAAAATGAAAATAAAAGAATAGTTAGATTGAAAATAAGAATAGAAGTTTTAAGAAAAGAGGCTTTTATCTGGTACATTATTTTGACGTTATAATTCACGAATTTCTATATTTTTAAAATAGGCTTTGTTTCCATGATCTTGTAATCCGATACGGCCAACTTTTGACATTCCATAATCAGGATAATCTTTCCATTTTCCTTCTGTTTTTCTTTTGGTCCAATCTTTATTCCAGGCTTTAAAATTAACTATTCTGATCTCATTCAGCCAATGTTCTACTTTACCCTTTTTAAAAACTATTCTGCTGGTATTCCACTCTCCGATTGGTTTTAACTGCTTGCTTTCAGCGGGAGTATACATCCCGTAATTAGCACCTGTTTTTTGTGAATCTTCAAGCTTAGCAGGATAATTAACATCATCAATAATCTGGTATTCTGGAGCAGTTTCAATAGCTCTTTTGTATTTAGGATCTTCAATTACATGATAAAATACGCCACTATTACTTCCTTTATTGACTTTCCACTCCCACCTCAATTCAAAATCAGCGAATGATTGATCAGTAAAAATATCTCCTGAGCCACTTGGACCTTTTCCTCCAAGACAAACCAAAGCACCATCCTCAATTCGCCAAGTCTTTATTTCTGTAGTTTTATTGAAAAGATGCCATCCTTTGAGAGATTTACCATCAAAAAGACTTATCCAAACTCCTTTAAACTTTCCTGGTGGATTAGTGATTACTTCATTAGCCTTTAAACTATGAGAAATAATAATCAATGTAATGATAAGCAGATATTTATTCATCAAATCATATTGTTTGTGTACACGTACATAAATATTTTTATAATTAAATTAGATAACGGATTCAAAACAAATGATAAATCCTTGATTACGAGTTAAAAACTTATAAATAATCTAGATAAAATTATTTAGAATTCTTAATCTGCCCATTTTTTTCAGCAAGTCTAATTACCTCATTTAAGATACGGCTTTCTACTCCCACTTGCCATTTTGAAGGCAAGCCATACACCGTATGTGCCGCTTCACCTTCATATCCTCCTTCTTTCAATACTGTTGACGATGGTACATAAGACATCACATCGTTTGAATAGCCATAAACGAAAGTATCTTCACCCAGCATTTGTTTGATCTTAATGCCATATTCAACTAAAAGCTCACCACCCAAGCTCACTAAAGGTAAATTTCCGATTGACCATACTTGTACCGGATAAGGATAAGAAGTTATTAATTTTTCTCCAGCTTTTAGTTTAGTTAAAAATCGTTGCGCCCATCTTTTTTGATAAGCTGCACCAGCTGAATTAATAATTTTGGTTAATTCAGCTTCTGTTGGGCTTGTAGCCAATGGCAAGTCTAGTTCAGAATAACTTGTGATTAAATTTGAAGGTAGTTTACGCATGTCTTCTTCCAAAACCCGGTCAACAGCAGCTGCTAGTTCCCTCCCGTATTGTTTGGCTAGCGGTACTGTATGTCTTGGTAAAGGATTTTGATCGGCACCTGAACTCTGAAAAAATAAAGCTGTGGTGCCTGGATGATCTTTTTCTAATTCTATTTGTGCAAATCCAGGATAATCACCAGACCAATCATAACCGCTCAAAACTGTTGGATGACAAGCATAACCAAAAGCTATTGCTTTAAGATCACCTTTTGCAGTCACTGCTTTAAGTACAGGAACCGCAAAATCATTCGGCCCTTGTAATTCAGTAAGCTGGGTTAATAGATTGGCACTATTGTTCCTACGATTAACCTGAAAACGAGTAACACCATTTTGTGAATATAGTTCAACCGGTTCCATATTTTTTATGGCATCACCAACCAGTTTAACAATTTGATCTTCAAGTTTTTTAGAATAGTTGATCACACTTGCTACTTGCTGATTATCAAGAAGATATACATCGGTTAATGCATCCCCAATCACTGGACCTGAATGAGTATGTGAACTGTTTAATAGAATCTGATCTCTACCCAAACCAAATTGTGTTTTAATCCGATCTCTTATCGGATCGGACATCACTTTTGGAAAACCTAATAAATCGCTGCTAACCATCACTGCTCTCTTGCCTTTTGAATCTTCAATGATTAAAGCCTTAGCCCAGATATCATGAAGCATTCCTTCAGAAGAATGTGTGCGGGATGCAAAACCAGCCATTGGCATGGCTTCTGAAGGTGTGATTTTCACACTTGAAACACCTGCCTTCCAATTATAATTTATTGAAGAATTTTGTGCTGAAGTATCAATACAGGAAATTATAATTACGGAAAAAGTTAAACTTAAAAAGGAGATTTTCATGTGATGGATTTTAAAAATTGGTTATTCATTAATTTTAAATAATTTCTTTGCATTATCATGCAAAACTTTCCTTTCTATTGCTTTTGAAGGAGATAATTTTTGGATGGCCTTAATGATATTGGCTCCTAAACAAGAATTACCTGTGCCCATTTTATCTGAGCAGTCACTGCCAAAGAGTAGTTTATCCTGATGTCTTTCCAAAAATGATTTTGCATGATCTTCATCTCTGGTCAAAGAACCCAAACCAGAACCTGCTGAAAAATCAGCATACAGATTTGGATATTCAGTCAAAAGACGATCCGTTAATCCTCCGGCACTAACCTTTCCTTTTGGATACAGAATATTAGGGTCGGAATGTTCCTTATCAATATCCGCCCACCAGGTTTGAGCATGACCAATGAAATTTACTTTAGGATATTTTTTAAGCATAGTATGGAAACGATCAAAGCCTCTGTTATACATATTAAATTGCCAGTGCATCAATACTGGAACGTTATAGGTTTGGGCAAGTTCATAGATATCTTGCATATACTTTGAATCACAATCCAAACCAAATTTCAATTCACCAATAACAGGAGCTCCTAATTTCAAGTATTTTTCAATTTCAGAAATAGCACCAGGCATATCTGGAACCTCATTTGCTCCAGATACAAATTCACCTGAATGTAATTTGGCATATTGATAGCATTCCCTATTACCTGTTGCAGAAGCCTGTAACCCATTGCTAAATCCATAATAAGTGGAGCCGTAATTTAGCGGTCTACCAGAAGGAAGTAGAATAGTTGTAGTTACGCCCATTGCTCGTTGATGAGTAATGAGAAAATCATTATTTCTACCGCTATAATCGGTGTGCTGATGAATATCGATAATGGGTTCGTTTGCATTTCGCAGATCCAGGTCATTCTTTTGAATAAATGTATCGGCAAACAATGAATTGACAGATCCAAGAGATAGGATTGTTCCAGCCCCAAAAATTGAATTCCTAATTAAAAACTTACGTCTTGAATATTCCTTTTCTGTCATCATTCCATTATTTAATAAATGTATTTAGAGGTTTGTGGCCTAATATCTTATCAATAAATGCATAGGCTTCTTGACGACTCTCAACCGGAAAATCATGCTCAGCATTTGGGTAACGAACTTGCAATTTATCGGGAACACCTAATGAATCATAAACAGGCTTCACTTTTAAAATACCTGCTTCAACACCTTTATAATCAAAGTTTGCATCCCGCAATGGCGAAACAGAAAAGAAAGCCCGTGGTGCTATTGCAGCTATAGCTTTATCAAAATTAAATGGTATAAGATTTCCATCTAGCTTATATTTTGTTTGTAAAAAAGGCATATATCTAGTTTGTGCCCATGGACCCAAGCGCCCTCCATATTTCTTTTCAGCTGCTTCACCAATACTATAATATTCAAATTGGGTCCATCCGCAACTACTGACTGCCACTTTAATTCGATCATCAAAAGCGGCTACAAAAATAGAATTATGCCCTCCCAACGAATGGCCGATAACTCCAATAGCATTGGGATTAACATCTGCCCTGCTTTGTAGCAAATCAATACATTTTATATGATTAAAAATACCTTTCATCGTTCCAGATTGATATCGATCGGTATCAAAATCATAATCTTTCTGATCACCAAAACTTGGAAAATCAGGAGCTATAACAATATAGCCACGTTCTGCTAGCTCTCGTGCATGTGCACGATTAGGCTTTCCGGCCTGACCATCTACTGCCTTTCTTCCTAATAGATCTGTTTCATGTAAAACAAGCATAGCAGGAAGTTTTTTTGGTATGCCTATTTGCACGGGTATATATAAATAAACTGGTATTGTTTCATTTTTTGCTACTGTAAATAGAATATTGTAACGAATGAATAAAGTTTCCTTAACACTATCAATGACATGGATATCCGTAGATTTAATCAGCTGTCTATTAGGCAATTTACCCATAGCTTTTTGCATATCTTTAAGAATATGAATTCTATGTTTATCATGTGTTTTTAGATGTTTACTAACAGATAGTACACTTTTAGATGAATTGACCTGAGCCACAAGAAAGAGGGGAATACACCAGAATATCCACAGTAATTTGGTAACGCTTTTTATGAAATTACAGGTAATTCCCATCATTAATATATTTCTGATTGTATAAATAAATTTAAATATCAATTTTAATATGTCAGACCAAAGAATTTCAACAAAACAGCAATTCAGATCATCTTATTTATGTTGCATTGTATTATTAATCAAACTATTGTTTCTAAGTTAATCTATTTCAGCTTAGTATTCAATGGCTTGAAATTGAGTATTTTATCAATAAAAGCATAGGCTTCTATACGACTCTCAACCGGAAAATCATGCTCAGCATTTGGGTAACGAATCTGTAATTTATCGGGAACACCTAATGAATCATAGACAGGCTTCACTTTTAAAATACCTAGTTCAACACCTTTATAGTCAAAATTTGCATCACGCAATGGTGAAACCGAAAAAAAAGCACGTGGTGCAATTGCAGCTATAATATCACTAAAATTAAACGGAATTTTACGTGCATCTAGATCATACTTTGATCGGATTAAGGGCATATACCTCGTTTGAGCCCAAGGCCCAAGACGGCCACCATATTTCTTAGATCCTTCTTCACCGATATTATAGTACTCAAATTGAGTCCAGCCACAGCTTGATACAGTCACTTTAATACGTTCATCAAAAGCGGATACGAACATAGAATTATGACCACCAAGAGAATGCCCAATTACACCGATCCGCTCAGGATCTACATCTGCTCTACTCTGAAGAAAGTCAATGCATCGCATGTGATTAACAATCGCCTGCATTGTTGCTGATTTATACCTATCATTTTCAAAGTCATGATCCTTTAAATCGCCAAAGCTCGGATAATCGGGAGCAATAACTACATATCCACGTTCAGCTAGTTCTCTGGCATGAGCGCGGTTAGGTTTATCTCCTTGTCCATCAACAACACCCTTACCTAATGCATGAGTGCCGTGAAGCACAAGCATGGCCGGGAGTTTTTTTGGAATTCCAATTTGTTTGGGTATATACAGGTAAACAGGTAAACGCTCTTTATCTGTCACATTTAAAGTAAGGTTATAGCGAGTAAAATTATCTTCAATGATACTATCGGTAATTTGTAAATCGAATGGAAGGTTTTTATTACGTCTTGGTAATTTTCCCATTACCTTCTCCATATTAGTAAGAATTCTCAACCTTTCACGCTTATGATTTGTAAGCGTATTGGCTTTGCTGTCTTTATGATTATTCCATTCAGTTTGAGCAAAATTGGTAATAGGAAAGGTGATCAAAAGGCAAATAATCAGAATCTTCAATTTACCCGAAATAATCATTTTAAGGAGATTTGGCAAAATTTCTAATAAAAAAGGATTAATCCACGAATGGATTAATCCTTTTAACACAAACTAATATTGTTAAGGAACTATTGTAAGAGTAATCTCTTTAGTAACTTCACGACTTTGATCTATATTACCATTTGAAGCAACAAAAACCGCTTTAAAAGTACCTGCTACAGGATACGAATAACGGTATTCTGGTAATACGGGATTTGTTAATCCTTTAATAGCTAATGACCAATCTGGTCCTAAATCTACCTTCTCAATAGATATCCCTTTACTTATAGCCCAATGTTCAGATATAGGATCATTGAATGGGCTGGCTGGATCAAAAGCAACAAATGGCTTATAAACAGCTGAAGGCTGATATGCCGGATCCTGTGGATTATATATTACATTCTTAGGATCAAAAATTGGATTAGCAGGATTAAACTGAGGTAGGCCTGCAGTCAGGTAAGTATTGCCCTGAAGCGTTAATCTAGTTGCAGTAACTGAAGACAATGCAGGAGCTTTATCTTTTAAATCATCTACAATTCTAAAGCCCGCACTAGCCTGATCTGCAATAGTTAGAGCTAGCGTATTATTAAGTAATTTAAGGCTATTAACAGTGAACGACTGAATAAACCATTGACGATTAACGCCACTGACAGCTTGAGACTTTGTATTATAACGGAAAGCAAAATAGATTGGTTTTCCGGCAAGTAATAAGTCAGAAATATTAACTGTACCCGAAGTAAGTAAGGTTGCACTTGTACCTAATTTAAATCTGCTGGTAATATCTACCCATGTAGCCGCTTTTACTTTAGCAAGGCTAGAATAATCACCCGAAAAATTAGTTGATGCCAAAAGTGTTACTTGATCAGCCTGTGTTCCTAACTGAACGCTACTGCTGAAGGTAAGATTTGCTCCAGCACCCACAACATCAACCACACGTCCAGTTCTTGAATAATAATCCTTAAGTAACTCTCCAGAATAAAAAGAAATATTCTGTGTTTGGCCACCAATAATCATGAATTTAATGGTCTCTCCTACTTTATAGGTCGCTTTTTCAGTATTAACATCAAAAACCGGAGCCTCTGCTTCAATAGTGGGCTTTTCGCAGGAAGCCATCAATAAGGCCGCTGCTACAATACTATATAATTTAATTTTCATAATTTCTAATTTGAATTAATGTTATTCCCAACCAGGATTTTGTGTCATTTTTAAGTTTGAAGACATTTCATTGATAGGAATTGGCATCAAAAGATCTCTAGCACTCACATTTGAATAATACTTAACAAAATATTGACCTGGACTTTGCTGCTGTAATTTATTACCCATGTCCTGATGTACTTTTAAGAATATTCCCCAGCGAAGTAAATCAGCTTTTCTTGTATTTTCAAAGTTGAACTCTCTCATTCTTTCAACTTGAATGGCTTCTAAGAAGGCTGTTTTGGATGTAGGATTTATATCTCCATCAGTTGATTTCCAGATTGTTGCTGTTGCTGTTGCTCCAGAACCTCCTCCACCGCTAAGCGTAATGGTAGGAACAGTAGTATATTTACCCTCATTGAAAAAGGTAATTGCAGCAGGATCACGATCCAAAGTTATTGCTGTAACCTTTCCAGCGGTTACAGTAGCAGTTGCTGTAGCACCACCAGTGCCACTAAAAGTTACAGTTGGAGCAGTAGTATATCCATCACCGCCGTTAGTAATGCTGATGGCTTTAATTCCTGTTGACCACCCTCTTCTTTTTACTTGATTAAATGCTGCTACAGCTTCAGCAGTTGGACCATTTATTTCATTTTGAGCTTCAGCGTACATTAAAAGAATATCTGAATATCTAAGAAGGACCATGTTTATAGGAGTATTTGTTGGACTTTTCGGCAATAAAGTTTCATACTCTCTTCTCCATTTTGCTGGCTTTATATTGTTTTTTGCATCTTCTGAAACAGGCAATAAACTCATTGTTTTGGCGCCTGTACCAGTATAAGTAAAATGAGCAATACTGAACCATTTTCTATTATCACCAGGTTCAAATGCATTATAGAGTTCAGATGTGATGTTCATGTAGGCATCAGCCCTTCCAGTTGGCGACGAAACAGCAGCTGCAGGACCATTAATCCATCCTATATTTCCAGTTTCCACATATTGATCAAGACCATTTCCATAAAATTCAACCTCCCAGATACTTTCTTTGATATCGTATTTATCGGCAGCCAGATTAATGAATATTTGTGAGTAGCTTGGATTAAGTGAATGACCAGCCTCTGCATCATCCATTACCATTTTTGCCCATTTGCTAGCTTCTGCATATCTAGTAGCATCCTTAATAGGTGCACCAGCCATGTGCAGGTTCACACGCGCTAATAGTCCACGAACTGCCGACTTACTGATAGCGCCTCCATAGCCTAAAGTTTTAATACTTGGGACTAATTTTTCAGCTGCTTCCATATCTTTTAAGATTTGCAAATAAACATCCTTTGCGGGCGCTCTAGTAGATTCAACATCAATAACTGATGTTGTAGGAGTAAGTTTCAATGGAACGCCACCATAATATTGAACAAGAGTGAAGTAATAATAACCTCTAAGGAATAGCATTTCACCCCTGATTGCATCGCGCTTAGACTGGGCAATAGCTGGATTTTTATCCACATTGGCAATCAAAACATTGGCTTTATTTATTCCTTGCCAAAGGTTAGACCATAAACCATTATTATACTGATCTGCAGAAGAATAGAAATAATTCCAAGGACCAGTAGTCAATGTAGCCCTGTTCATATAGCCTTCATCACCATGCCATGCCAGAAGATAACTAGCATAAGTACCATGTAAGCCTCCAGCACCTAAATGATGATAAACACCTGCACGTGCAAATTGCAACTGTGCTTCAGTTTGGTAATAGTTATTCGGATTAAGGAAATCAGTTGGTTCTGTTTCCAGATATTTCTTACAAGAGCCTAAACTCGTTAAGAAAAGTATTGCGATCAAATAATATTTTACTTTCATTTTCTTTCGATTAATTTAATTAAAATCCTGCTTTAATACCAAAGGCAATTGTTGGTGACTTTGGATAAGACGAATAGTCAAAACCCGGAGTCAACGTATTATTACGGGTAGAAACTTCAGGGTCCATACCTGAGTAATTAGTCCATGTTATAAGATTCTGTGCAGAAACATTCAGGCTTAAATTACTCAAATAGGCAGTCTTAATTAGTTTAGCAGGTAAGTTATAGTTTAAAGAAACAGTTTTCATACGAATAAATGAACCATCTTCTACCACTCTAGAAGAGTGAAAACCAATTGGCCCTTGTCCACGTGTGCGATAATTGGCATTGGTCGGGTTTTCAGGAGTCCAACGATTAGAATAACTAGCAAACTGATTGATATTAGCCCAACCATTACTATTTCCTTCCATGATCAACCTATTAGCATTATAGATATCATTACCATAAGACCATTGGAAGAATACATTTAAACTAAATGCCTTATAGTTGAAATTATTTGAAAAACCACCAGTATGAATTGGCTGTCCATTACCAATAAAAGTTAAATCTGCATCATTCATAATACCGTCTCCATTGATATCTTTGTATTTGATATCGCCTGGCAAAATAGTATTTCGAACAGCTCCATTAGTAGGCACAGAAGGTTTCAAGATATAAACACCGGGCGAAGGATTATCAAAATCTGAATACTGATAATTACCTTCCCATATAAATCCAATCATCATTCCAGCAGGTTTTCCAATTTCAGCTACATATAAAGGCTTATTAAATTGAGAAACATAGTCTGAATTAGAAGTTAAAGCACGTTGCCCACGTGTAAGCTCCATAACCTTATTTTTATTGAAACTAATATTCAGGTTACTTTCCCATGAAAAGTCTTTGGTCTGTATATTAACTGTATTTAAAGTGAATTCAAGACCATCATTTCTTAATTTACCAATATTCTTTACAGCAGACCCAAATCCAGTAGAAGAAGGTAGAATTGCATTCAATAATAGATTTTCAGTAGTTTTTCTGTACAAATCCATTTCAAGAACAACCCTGTCTTTCAAAATACCAATCTCATAACCTAAATCAATTGTAGTAACCTTTTCCCATGCTAGATCAGGATTGCCTATTGAAGAAACAGAATTAGAAGCTATTGGTGTTCCATTATTAAATGAATAACCATTCACACTCTGTAATAAACGCGCATAGGTATCAAAATCACCAACCCTATTGTTACCATTACTACCATAACTGGATCTAATTTTGGAGGTAGAAACACCAGGTAATAACTTGGCAAAGAATCCTTCTTTATGCATATTCCATGCTAAGGCAGCACCAGGGAAATATCCCCAATGTTCTCTGAACTTTGAGGAACCATCTGCTCTAAATGTACCTGTTAGTATATACTTAGATTTATAATTATAATCTAACCTTCCAGCATAGGAAGCCATTGTATTAACACTTGAAGAAGATACAGGATTGAAGGCCAAACCTTCTTCCAGGCCATCCATTCCCAAATTCTCATTAGGTAATAGTCTTCCAGCATATCCTTTAGTATTGGAATTGTTACTATTTATTGCAAATAAGCCCAATCCAGTAATGGTATGATCTTTCTTGAAAGTTTTCTTATAGTTCAAGGTAGTTTCATTCGAGAAGCTATTCGAGAAAAGATTACTAATTGAACCATTTACCCCATTCACGTTATTCGGACTAGGACCTCCCTGTGCGGTTTTTGAATTATAGAATCGTTCTAGCGTTAACTTATTATGACGAATACCAGCATTTGACTGAATATTTAAGTTTTTATTGATTTCATAGCTTAAGTATCCATTAGTTTCAACAAGATTAGTAATATTGAATGAATGCTGATTCTGAAGATCAATAAATGGATTTACTCTAAAATCAGAAGCGTTTAAGGCATCATCATCTACTGCATCAGCAAGAAGATCGTCATTTGGATTAGGAGAGATTGGACGATATAACCATGCTCTAGCTAATGCAAAAGCTGTTGGGTTTCCTTGGGTTACAGCTCCCTGATTGATTACCTGACCGTATTGTTTAATTCCACTATAATTAACTGTTACACCAGCCTTTATTTTATTACTAATATTCTGATCAAGCGTTGCTCTTCCTGAATAACGATTTAAACCGGTGTTTATAATTGAACCAATCTGATCAAATAAAGAACCAGAAATAGAATATTTAGTTTGATCGGTTCCACCTCGTAACGCAAGATTATAATTCTGTATAGCACCCTGCTGTAATACATAATCCTGGAAATTTACACCTGCAACAGATTTATAATCTTCTAGAGTTTTGCCACCTGCAAAAAACGCTCGCGTTGTTGCTGTTAATGGATTTAACTCCGTTTGATATTTGATAAACTCATAAGGACTCATAACTTCCATAGCTTTTGGCATTTCTTGAATACCATAAGAACTTGAAAAATTAACCACTGGTTTTCCTACCGAACCGCGTTTTGTTTGTATAAGAATTACTCCATTTGCTGCTCTTGATCCATAAATTGCAGTAGATGATGCATCCTTCAATATGGTCATTGATTCAATCTCTTCAGGATTGATACTTGCAGGATCTGGATTTTCGACAGGAAAACCATCAATTACATATAAAGGAGCTGTACTTTGGGTTAAAGAACCCGCACCTCTAATTACAATGTTTATACCGCCACCAGGCTGACCATCAGAAGCATTAACCTTTACACCAGCCACACGGCCAGCAAGGGCTTCAGCAAATGTACCAACAGGAGCTTTCATCATGTCATCCATCGGCACCACACCCACAGAACCAGTAAGATCTGGTTTTTTTACAGTTCCATAACCAATAACAACTACTTCACCTAAAGAAGCACTTGAAACTTGCAGAGTAACGTTAACAGTTGAACGATTACCAACAACAGTTTCTTGAGTTACCATCCCTAGAAAAGCAAAAACAAGGGTTTCATTACTGGCAGCTTGAATACTGTACTTTCCATTTGCCAATGTAGTTGTTCCTCTATTAGTGCCCTTTACTCTAACTGTCACGCCTGGAAGTGGCTGGCCAGCTTCAAGTACTGTTCCGGTTATACTTTTTAATTGCTGCGATAAAGCCTGATCTGAGAAACTCAGCAACAGCATTAAGAGCATTACAATCCCTACTCCGGAGGGAAATGACCATGGTTTTTTTAATTTCATCATGTAATTGTTTAGCATAGTTTATAATTAATAGTGGGTTAATAGGTAAATTGAAATACGGGTGCGTACCCGTTTAGTCATAAAACTGATTGATTCAGAAATAGTATTGATCATAAAATTAAAATTAATGTTAAAAAAAAATCTATCAATAAAATTTAAATAT
>CAIJME010000025.1 GCA_903821625.1 uncultured Sphingobacteriales bacterium
ATGGCAGGGACCACTGATCACAATAATATCACTAAAAGGGATATGGTAATGCTGATTCATGAATTCACCGATGATCATGTTTTCATCAGGAACTATTCCTTTTATGGCCGATATTATCTTTTTACCTTTCAGATCATCCGAACTAATATCTTTCAGCGCTTCTTTCAGAAAAGCGGCAGGAACATTGAGAAGGATTAGGTTAGAAGCTGCAATAATCGATTTCAAATCAGAGCTAAGATTCTCAGTAGGCAATTTGATCTCGACAGAACTCAGGTAATGCGGATTATGGTTGTATTTGCGAATATGTTCTATTGCATCATTATTACGCATCCACCAGTAAATTTCCTTATCGATAAGATTATCAGACAATATCTTTACAATAGCTGTAGCCCAGCTACCACCTCCAACAACTGCTATCTTATTTTGAGTATGCGACATAATAAAAATCCCGTCCACAATAATGTTGTAGACGGGACAAGTTAGGAATTTCTTAGAAATTAGTTTTTCTTTTCGCCTGCAAAAAGTTTTTCCTTATCTACTTTTTCTACCATAGCACTATCCTTTAAAGTTTTGGAAATTGCTGTAAATGGAAGAGAAATCACTTCTTCTCCACCTTTTAATCCGGTTTTAATCAAAATATAGGTGTCATCCTGAATTCCTGTGGTCACTAAAACCTGTTTAACCTTACCTGCGTTATATACAAATACATATTCTTTTACAGGTTCAGTATCTTTTAATTTTTCCTTTTCATCCTTACCTGTAGCTGCCTTAGCTCCCTTTTCAGCTTCATTCTCTTCTTTTTTCTTTTCACGGGTAGTTACAGACTGAATAGGAACAGCAATTCCAGAAAATTGCTCCGTTTGAATATCTACGGTAGCAGACAATCCCGGACGGAATGGCGAAGGATTTGCAGCATCAGAACGTACTAGTTTAGCATAAGATTCTGGTAAAATCCGAACCTTTACTGTAAAATTGGTAACCTGATCTGTTGATGTTCCAACAACACTTGAAGAACTTGCAATCTCTGTAACTTCTCCTTTAAATTTCTGATTCTGAAAAGCATCAACCTCAATATCTGCTAAATCACCAACTGATACACGGTTTATATCACTTTCATTGACATCTACACTCACTTCCATTGAACTCAGGTTTGAAATTCTCATGATCTCTGTACCCGCCATTTGGGAAGTACCCAAGATACGATCACCCAATTCAATAGATAATTTGGATATAACCCCGTCTACAGGAGCATTGATGGTAGTCTTGGCTAAGTTTGCACCGGCTTCTTTTACTACTGCATTAGACTGCTCTACACCAAATCTTGAGGCTATTACATTTTGACGTGTTGATTCAAGGCTTGCTTTTGAACCCTCATACTCAGCTTTAACTGCATCAAATTCAGCTGCAGATATCACTTTTTTAGCGAAAAGTTCCTGATTCCGTTTGTACCTGGCAGAGATATTCGCAAAATTAGCCTCTACCTGCTTTAACTGCTGCTGAGTACTTGCCAGAGATGCCTTCTGGCTATTTAATGAAGCCACTGCACGATCAAAACCTGACTTCAATACATCCGGGCGAACCTTACACAATAGCTGCCCTTTTTTAACTACATCACCCTCTTTTACAAGCAATTCAACAACCTCACCTGATACTTCAGCACTTAACTTCACTTCTATTTCAGGTTGAACCTTACCACTTGCCGAAACCGTTTCTATGATGGTACGCTTTGCCACTTTTTCAACAGCCACCTGAGTAACCTCACTTTTACCAAACCAGCCGAGTTTATTTCCTGCAACTGCTACAATTACAAGTATTCCTGCTCCTATGAGCACATATTTTAATGTATTATTATTCTTTGCCATGTTTCGATTATAAGAAAAAAAGGGTTAATTAAAAGGTTATAGGGTTACCCAGATAAAAATCAATTACTTTACTTCTGAATATAAAATCATATTGCGCCTGTATCTGGTCGAATTGCGCTTTATTTAGGCTTGTTTGAGCCTGATTGTAATCCAAAGAATTTACTAATCCTACAGCATAACGTTGCTCAATTACATTAAAAGCCTCTTTTGAAGATTGAAAGGCTGTTTGAGTAGAATAATAACGCTTTTCTGAAGCTCTTAAATCGTAAACTGCCTGGTTAATGACCTTATTAAGATTATTTTTTGCAAGCTGCTCATTGATCACTGAATTTTGGAAATTTATTTTTGCTCTTCTGACAGAAGAACGAGCAGCCAATCCATTGAAAATAGGAATACTTAATCCAAAACCTATAAACTGATTAAAGTTATCTTTTACTTGTGTGCCAAATGTGTTGTTTCCAAATGAACCATTTGAATACCTAGTACCAAAACCAGTCTGTAGATTCAATGATGGAAAGTAATTTCCTCTTGCTATTTCTATCCCTTTTTCTGATGCCTGCTTTCTCAATTCAGCTAAGCGTATATCGGGAAAACTGGAGGAAGCCGATTTAAAAACGTCAATGGCAGTATAGGCAGAATTAACCTTTGACATATCTTCAATCTTTGGTTTTTCAACTTCAAATACTGAAGATGGGTCAAGCTCCAATAACTGGGCTAGATTAAGAAATGATAAGTCAACCTGATTCTGAGCATTCGTAACATTTAGTTCTGCAGTAGCAACCTGCGACCTGGCTTGTGCCAGATCTGCAAGTGTTTTATTACCTACATCAAAAAACTTTTGCTCAATATCGAGTTGCTGATTAGAAATAGCCAATTGCTGCTTGGAGGCAAGTAAAAGATCCTGTGCATTTAATACCGACAGGTAATTAGTAACTACAGCCAAAACCAGGTCATTCTTGATTTTTTGGGTATTACTCTTATCTGCATCAAGCTGTAACTTATTTTGTGATATCTGATTAATTTTTTGGAAGCCCTGAAATAAAGCAGTACCAGATGATACATTTCCACTAGTTGAAGTGATTGCCTGATTAACAAACTGATTGGTCAAAGGATCAATACTTCTACCAAAATTAAAGTTCAAACCAGTATTGGCATTTAGCGTAGGGTATAAGGCCAGTTTTGATTGCTGAAGATTTTCTTCAGATATTGCCTCAGAAAATTGAGATTGTTTGATCTGAAGATTATTTTCGATCACAAGTTCTGTTGCACGTTTTAAAGTAATGCGCTCCTGTGCAGAAAGTGATGCTGCAGAAAAGGCAAGAAGTAAAAAAACGTAAACAGAACATCTGAAAAAGTACTGACCATTTATATGTTTCATATCGTGTTAAACAAAATTGATTCGGTTATAATTCCAAGTAAAAATACTAGCAATAAATTAGCTAACATATTTATCTTCGTAATAAATAATAATTAAGCCTTTGTATCTGACAAATTCTCCATTTTGGTTGCAGTGGTTATACCCCACATTAACCTGGCATAAAAACAGAAAGGAGAAAAGCATTTATCTCACTTTTGACGACGGACCTATACCAGTTGTTACACCCTTCGTATTAAATACACTTAAAAAGTTTAATGCAAAAGCAACATTCTTCTGCATTGGCGAGAATATTGATAAATACCCGGAGATCTTTGCAGATGTAATTTCAGATGGACATACGATTGGAAATCATACATATAACCATCTAAAAGGCTGGAATACCGACAATAACGAATACTTGAACAATATCAAAAAATGCTCGGACCTTACCAGAAGCAAATTGTTCAGACCTCCGTATGGCCGAATTAAACAATCTCAAATTTCTGCAATTAAAGAACAAATTCCAGGTACAGAAATAGTAATGTGGGATGTTCTGAGCGGCGACTTTGATCAAAGTATCAGTACTCAAACTTGCATCAATAATGTGTTAAAAAACACCAGAAATGGGTCAATTATTGTTTTTCACGATAGCATAAAAGCTTTTGACCGACTTGAACATAGCCTGCCTGTTATTCTTGAAAATTTAAGTAATAATGGTTTTAATTTCAGAATGCTTTAAAAATAGTACCCCCTCTACTAATTTCACCCTCAAAAATTATTATTGATAATTTATAATTTATCCCCATAAAACTGATTTAGATCATTTTTATCGGTTTTTTTTAGACCTAATTTTGGTCTATGATAATTTATAAGCAATTTTCTTTTGATGCTGCACATTTTCTACCGGCTGTACCTAAAGGCCATAAATGTGGGAATATGCATGGTCATACCTACAGGCTCAGCGTACTTATTGAAGGGCATCCTAATCAAAAAAGTGGCTGGATCATAGATTTCGGAGATCTGAAAAATAAAATTCAACCCGTAATTGAAATACTCGACCATCATTTATTGAATGATATTCCCGGCCTTGAAAATCCAACAAGCGAAAATTTAGCCATCTGGCTATGGAACAAGATAAAACCGCTAGTGCCTGAATTAAAAAAAATCGAGTTAAACGAGACCCAGAGCTCCGGAGTAATCTATGAAGGTTTTTAACGTCGCTTATCTTTTGAACGACCAAAAAAAACTGGAAGCTATCTCCTTCTTTGGAATCTTATTGAATGTAACAGTTGTAACCGTGCAATAATTAAAAAAGTCAATTTTGACACCTAATCTAATCATTTAAAATACTGAAAAATGAGTTACTATTTCACAAAAAGAATCAATGGAGACTTTCAAAATACTATTTCTAAATTAACTGAGGAGCTAAAAAAATGTTTAAACTTACAGACGAGCAAAAAGTGACGATTCTTGATGTTTCATTGGCCATTGTCCTTGGTGTGGTAATAGCACTATTGATGGTTTATGGTTTAAGCAAATAAGGTTTATTATGCCAATTATGAAAAAAGCCGATGGCTGGTATTGGGGATCAAAAGGCCCATTCGATACCAAGCAAAAGGCTGTCCAAGTCGGCCAAGCTGCTCATGCAGCTGGTGCAGAGGATGGCGAATCTGCCATTGTCAAAGAAAAAAAGGCTGGCAAACTGACGTTTGCGCTGGATTATCACAACACCTATTCAGCCGATCCAAAATTTTGGAATGTGTTTATTGAATTGGTTTATTTGCGTAAAGACAAATTGCTTTGCGTTTCTCATTCTACCGATCAAGATGAGATCGATGAATTATATAAATCAATTGGCAAGATAATCGGAAAAGATAATGTGGTATTAACTAATGGTGCTGCAAAGAAACCATATTGTGATGAGCATGGGATTGATATTGATGTATGGATTGATAATAATCCAGAGCATATTATTAATACACCATAATGCCAACACTGCCATTCAATAATAAATGTGCATCACTTGGATGCCCAGATAATCGATCGAGATTATCTACATTTTGTTTGGCTCATGGCGGTCGAGATACATACGTTGCAAGACGATCCATTGAACGCAAGAAGTTCAATTCAATGTATGACAAGGGATCATGGAAGAAGTTAAGACAGGCCAAGCTATCGATGCAGCCGATGTGCCAGGCGTGTTTAATCCGAGGCGTGGTTTCACCAGCATCACAAGTCGATCACCTATTTGCTTGGAGTGCCATTGGAGAAATGGCGTTCTATCGCAATGTGTTTCAATGCTTGTGCCATGGATGCCACAGTGACAAGACCCAGCTCGAGCGTGATGGTGTCTATCGTCATTACAATGGCAAGGAGATGGACTACAGCATCGAGGACTACCAGTCAGTGCTTGGGATTGCCTCGATGGACTCAGCAACCAGCTCAGAGTCGCATGGGTTGGGCGAAATCCTATGAAAACTTAAATTTTGCCCGA
>CAIJME010000026.1 GCA_903821625.1 uncultured Sphingobacteriales bacterium
AAATTCCTTTTTTCCTGCTTATTACGGTCAAGTTCCACAATTCTACCATTCAATTGCTTTTGAGTTCCCTCAATATAACTAGCCTGTTTTTTTCGATACGCGCTAAACTCTTGCAAATATTTTAAACGCTTGTATGACTGATTAAAATTTTCTGCCGCAAAAATAAACATGAGCTTACTATAGGAGCTTTGATTGCGGAAAGCAAATAAAACCATTGCCGCATATTCCTTTTTCAGCTTATTTAATTGTGATTGCAGTGTTCTGACCGTATTGGTATTATCAGAGATCTGATTATCAAGTAACTTTACTTCAGAATTAATCACGTTGATTTTTTTTTCCCGCAAACGTATCTGAGCATTCAAGGCTCTGATCTCTTTGAGTGATAAATTCTTATTATTTGCCGTTTGATTCAAACTACGGTTAAGCGATTCTATTTCCCGGGTCAAAGCTTCCTTCTGCCTTCTAAGGTCAGAACTACTCTGGCCAAAAGCTGCAGAAGCAAGGCAAAAAATAAATAGGAAAAAGAGGTGCTTAAATATCTTCATTCAAACAAATGTATTTAATTTTTAATCAAAAACCGCTCTGGAACTCTAAAGGGAAGGTCAACATTACCATCCATTTCAATTTTTAAATAGTTAAGGTCAAGACTAATCGCTTTGTTCTTTGCCTTTGAATTCATGATCACTGAATGAGGAATCAACTGCTGGTTGATTGATAAGAAATTGGAATAATTAACAAGCAGCTCCTGCCCTGCAGTAGCATCGTTTAACTGAGTAACTAATACCTTATTCTGTTGATCAACGCTGAAATTACAGATCATGGAAGCCAAAACTGTGGTAAGTTGGGTATTATCGCCTTCATTTTTCAGTTGCGTAGATTCACTAATAAATTCTGACATCGCATTCCCAAGCAATACGGATTGAAGTGTCTGGAAAGTTATCCGCTCATTCGTAAATTCATAAATATAACTGAATGGTTTTTTTAGATAAATATTGTCCATCCTGTTCAATACTTTAACACTGTCGGCAGTGATTAATGCGCGTGCTACTTCTAAACCCGCCAGTGCAGTTACAGACACCCAAATTACTTCATTATTTTTGATCCGGATATTCATGTTCACATCATTGCTCTTGTTATTGATGTTCAGATCAGCTTTGGCTTTGATCGATAAGGTTTTAAAAACCGTATTCATTCCAATTACCGCATCCAGTTTAATCTTTTGAGTGAGGTCAGGCGATGGTGGCATCGAATCCATAACTTTGGGAATCACGGTAGTAGGCAATAGCTCTTTTTTAGGCTTACAGCCTGCAAGAATGACTACTATTGCAAGCAAACCGATTATTTTAGTCAATATATTTTTTCTCATTGATCTTTTTTTCCAATTTATCAGAGCCTGAACCCTGAGCTTTAGCATTTTGCCATTGCTCGAGTGCTTTCTCCTTTTCACCAAGGAAATATAAAATATCTCCATAATGTTCCTGTTGAGTAGCATTGTTTGAGGCCTTACCCTGCAATGATTTTTCTATCCATTTTTTGGCATCTGCATACTTTTTCAACCGAAACAGAATCCATGCGTATGTATCTTCGGATGATGCATTATCCGGATCGATCTCTAATGACATTTTCGACATTCTTTCTGCTTCTTCAAGATTCTCACCTCTTAACGATAAATAGTATGCATAATTATTGAGCACATACGAATTACGCGGATCAAGCGCTAGCGCTTTCATATAAGCCTGATCTGATTCCTTAAATTTTTTCAAGGCATTATAAGAATCTCCCAGAGTAGAATAGATCTGCAGAAGTACATCATTATCCTCAGATTCAAGGTCTAGTGCGCTTTTTAAGATGGTAGCCGCTTTTTCATAATTTCTAGTCTGGGCATACCCAATACCTGTGTAGAGGTACAATGCAGCCTGATTTGGAAATATACTTAATGCCTTATTGCCATCTAAAATTGCTAGCTGAAATTCACCACGGCTTACCTCAATCCGCAATAACTGCTCCCAGATCATATACACCTGATCATTAATTGCCAACGCCTTTTTGTACGATTCTTGAGCCTGCTCATATTTACGCTCCTGAAATAGCACATCTCCTTGAACCGCAAAGGCTTTTGCTTCATTCGGATGAATCCTTACCATAATCGAAGCCAGTTCATTAGCATAAGCCCTTGCCTTCATTTCAGAAAACATTGGAAAAAATGAAAGAACAATCCTTACTTTTTCATCAATATCAAGATTAGGATCTGCAAAAGCCACTTTAAGCTCTATGAATGTATTCTCGTATTGTTTTAATGCCTTGTATTGATCGGCTAAAGCAAGTCGAACCATGGCATTTGATGAAGAAATAGACTTTGCTTTAATCAGAATTTCAATAGCCTTTTCACGGTTACCTGATTGTGTAAGCACTTCGCTCAGATAAATATAATTTCGTATTTCCTCAGGTTTGGAGGCAATCAAATCTTTGAGTTCTTCTTCCAGCTTGTCTGATTTTCCTTGCTGCATCAATATCCGTTGCCTTGCAGAAATAAGTTCATCTGAGGAGCCAAATTTCTTCTCAATTTCATCATAGGCAGCCTTTGCATCATCTACCTTTCTAAGAATAAGAAATGCATTTGCTTTATCATAGTAGTAGGCTTCTTTCTTAGGAGCGATCTTGCTGAGCTCGTCAAGAACAGAAACTAGCTGAGCGATCTTATTGGTCTTTTTATAGATATCAGCAAGAAGCAACCAATACCATTCATTTTCGGGATTAACCGTTACTGCATTCCTAATCAGGCTCTCGGCTTCGGTCGTATTATTCTGATCAAATTTTAAATTGGCCAACTCATACATAGCGGCATCATTCGACGGATCTACTTCAAGCACCTTCTCAAAATTAAGAGCTGCATCAACATAGTTCATCACGATTTTTTCATGAAGGCCTTCAAAGAAAAGATTCTTAACCTGTAGGCTATCTCCCTGATCTAAGACCTTCCCAACTACAATAACAGCACTATTCTTATTCCCCTTGGTTTTTTTTTGCGCAACTACAGAAAATGCACAACTAAAAAGGATAAATAGAAATGCTGCTTTTTTCATGGTCATTATAATCCGGTATGACCATAGCCGCCTGCACCGCGAACAGTTTCTGAAAGTATTTCCACTTCTTCCCAAATCACTTTTTCATGTGCAGAAATGATCATTTGAGCAATCCGATCGCCATTATTAATTTCAAAATCTGTGTCAGAAAAGTTAATTAATAGGATTTTTAACTCCCCTCTGTAATCGGCATCAATGGTGCCTGGTGAATTTAAAATACTGATTCCATGCTTCAAGGCGAGTCCGCTTCTGGGTCTGATCTGGGCTTCAAAACCAACAGGTAACTCTATAAATAAACCAGTGGGAATCAGCTTCCGTTGCATTGGCTTTAAAACCTCCAATTCAGTCAAGTTCGCCCTGAGGTCCATACCTGCAGAAGCAAAAGTTTCATAAGCCGGAAGCGGATGCGATGATTTGTTTATTATCCTGATATTCATTTTATGCCAAAAATTGCTTTGAGTTCCTTCCGTTCAACAAAAAATATTGTACACGTAAATATAATAAAGAGCGCATTTCCAATGAGCAAATTACGGTCAAATACTACAAATGCAATAAAAACGATACAAACCGATGCCAAAAGATAGCTGATATTTTTTTTGAGATTATATGGAATGGGATAATTTTTTTGGCCCCAAAAATAGGATAGTAGCATCATCACCGTATAGGCTGTGACTGAGATCCAGGCAGAAGCCATATAGCTATACTTAGGAATGAAAATTATGTTGAGGATGATTGTTAGAATTGCGCCAATTCCTGAAATATATAATCCATAACGGGTTTGGTCGGATAATTTATACCAGATCGATAAGTTAATATAGATGCCAAGACTAACATAGCCGAATAATAAAATAGGAACTATCCGTAATCCCGACCAGTAGAGTGCCTGTTCTGCCGCATCTTTACCCTTAATAAAATATTTCAGTAGCTCAATATTTGCCACCAGCAATACAAATATTAGGGAAACTGCAATGATAAAGTAATTCATGATTCTGGCATAGGTTTCGGTAGCATTCTTGTCTTTAGCATGACTAAAGAAAAAAGGCTCAGCCCCTAGGCGAAACGCATTAATGAAAATGCTCAAAAATACGGCTATCTTACAGCAGGCCGCATAAATTCCAACTTCCTGCACAGATATGCTAGAAGGTAACAGCTGTCCCAGAAATATCTTATCTATATTTTCATTAATGATGAATGAAATATTAGCGATGAGTACCGGCAAACTGTAAACGAACATCTCCTTGACCAAGGCGATATCGTAAGTAAAAGTCAATTTCAATAACTCGGGCAGGAGCAGCAATAGCGTTATTAAACTTGCAATCAAATTAGAAATGAACACATAACCTACCCAGCCTTCTCTGTACCAACCCATGATATATTCAGCACCATACCAGCCCTCTTTAATGATCAGAGGAAATACGAATATGAAAAGTAGATTTAATCCAATAAATGTTAAAATATTGACAAACTTAATCAAGCTATAACGTAGAGGCCGGCCATCGGCCCTTACTTTTGCAAATGGTATAACTGCCAGCGCATCAGCAACGAGTATATACATGAAATATTTAATGTAACGCGCATAATCAGGATCATAGACATCGCCTTGTTGAATCCATGCTGCAATGTCATCTACAAAAAGAAAGGTGAAAAGCAGGAAGAGTAAGGCCATTAAAGAGACGGTGAAAAAAGTATTATTGTATACTTTTTGCTTGTCATTCTCATATTTGTTCAGGTATCTAAAATAGGTAGTTTCCATTCCGAATGCCAGTAAAGCATTAAGCATAGAGGCCCAGC
>CAIJME010000027.1 GCA_903821625.1 uncultured Sphingobacteriales bacterium
ATAAAGCAGCTAAATATTAAAAAGCAATTTTCTAATTTAAATAAATAAAGATTCATTAATGAATTAGTTCATTTATAAAAAATACCTTAATTTAAATTTTTTAACCTGAGATAAACCAAATTTGTTTTTATGCCTCTTTCTAAACTAACTATATTCAGAAATTTAATCCTTTTGACCGGATTAATCTGCCTATCCAATATTTCTATTGCGCAACAATCATTCAGCGCTGGTGAATTAAAAATGGGCTTAAACAAGCAAGGATCTATCACAGAATTATCCAATTCTTCAACTGGTAAAAATTACCTTTCTACAGACACTTTATCTCCTATTATTACGCTGGTAAGCAATGATAAACGTTATCAACCGGGTTCAATGACCTATGACAAAATTCAGAAAAAAATAACGTTGGCATATCCAGAAACAGGCGTATCTATTGATATTAGGGTAAGTAGTAAAAACACCCATCTGGTCCTAGAAATTATCCGGGCAAGCCCTGAGAATAAGATTGATGCCATTATTTGGGGACCAATCCCTAACACGATTAGCAAAACCATTGGCGAGATCATTGGCGTAGTTCGCGATGGCGAAATATCCCTTGGAATTCAGGTCTTGAACATCAAAACACTTGGCGGCGATTACCCAAGCCTTGAAGGTAGCACCTGGGCAAGGGGCATTGCAGCAGTTCCATCAAAATGGGGCAGCAAATTGCAAGCTTATTCCATTAATCGAGATCGTGATCGCTTTGTAGATGCATGGGGTGGTCTGTATAAAAATATGCCTGTAAAAGCATTGAAAGGCGAAACGGTGGTTGGCAGTAAAATTGCCATATTTAGCTGTAAAGAACCGATCACCTTCAACCGCTTAGAGCAAATTGAGATTGCAGAAAACCTTCCGCATCCAACGGTCAATGGGGTTTGGTTTAAAAAATCAAATTTATATGGTAAATCCTATATGATTTCATCCTATGGTGAAAAAGATATAGATGAGATGATTGGGTATACCAAGCGTGCAGGGCTAGTTTCCTTATATCACGAAGGACCCTTTAAAAGTTGGGGTAATTTTGTGTTAAATCCAGATCAATTTCCTAATGGAAAGGATGGTTTAAAAAACTGTGTAGATAAAGCACATGCCGCAGGATTATACCTGGGAATGCACACCTTAACCAATTTCATCAATACCAATGACCCGTATGTTTCGCCGGCACCTGATAAAAGACTCAGTGTTACCGGATCATCCACATTAACTAAATCAATCGATGCTGAACAAAATACGATTGAGGTGGCATCTCCGGAATATTTTAATGATGAAAAAGGGAATAACTTGCACACGGTGAAAATTGGATCTGAATTGATTCGCTATAAATCGGTAAGCAGTACTGCACCTTATATTTTGCTGGATTGCCAGCGCGGTGCATTTGGAACTGTTCAATCTGCTCATCTAGCAGGCGAATCGGTGGGTAAACTTTTTGATCATTCCTACAATGTATTTTTTCCTAATCTGGACATGCAACGAGAAGTTGCAAAAAATATCACTAAGCTAATGAACGAAACGGGTGTAGATCATCTTGACCTTGATGGGCATGAAGGAGCCCTGGCATCAGGCCAAGGAGATTATGCGCTCGAGCTATTTGCCAAAGATGTTTATGATCAGGTTAAGCACGATTTTATTATCGGTACCAGTTTGAGTAAAACATTTTACTGGCACATAGGCTCCTACTATAACTGGGGTGAACCTTGGTACGGAGGTTTTAAAGAAAGTATGCAACAATACCGCATCGATAATCAGGGTTTATTTGATCGGAATTATATGCCGCACATGCTGGGATGGTATCTTTTGGCAGAAAACACCACCCTTCCGGAGATGGAATGGATGCTTTCTAGAGCAGCAGGATATCATGCCGGATTTGCGATGGTGGCAAGACCTGCAGCCTTAAGAAAAAATTCTCAGTCAAACCTATTACTAGATGCCATACGTGAATGGGAATTGGCAAGAAATGGAAATGCATTCAGCAAAGCACAGCAAGAGGCATTGAAAAATCCGAAAAATGAATTCCATCTCGAAAAACGCGATGAAGGTAAATGGACACTACATCAGTACGCAATGTCACCTGTTTTTACAAGAGAAAAATTTGAGCGTCAACCGGGCGAACCTACACATACCACCTGGAATTTGCAGTACCAATGGAAAGAGCAACCTTTACAATTCAGAATGCAAATCACAGGCGAAACGGGCAGTGTGAAAAACATAAAAATACAAATAGACAAGTATAAGGAACTTTTATTCCCTGTTGAATTAGCTTTTGGCGAAAGTCTGGTTTGTGATGGTACAGAAACAATCCGTTTATACGATAAAAATGGTAA
The DNA here is from genome assembly GCA_903821625.1 of uncultured Sphingobacteriales bacterium. GTDB lineage: Bacteria > Bacteroidota > Bacteroidia > Sphingobacteriales > Sphingobacteriaceae > Daejeonella. Next base: position 2,361 of record CAIJME010000027.1, read on the forward strand.
ACCAAAAGGATCCTTCAAATTACAAAATAAACCCCCAAGCGTTGCTCCCGGAGCACATA
>CAIJME010000028.1 GCA_903821625.1 uncultured Sphingobacteriales bacterium
AGCAAAAATCCAGTCGATCCATAAATTACTTTCTGGTTGCGAATCGAGGGCTATTGCGCAGGTTGCAAGAGTTAACTGATGCATTCCCTGATTACCCCTAATATGGGTTGACAAAACAGCTTTGTATGCTGTTCTTAGAAGGCCATCATCGATATTTTGCATTAACAACTCCCTGGTTCCTTTATTTCCGATAGTGTATTTTTTGGATTGCTTTTTCAGGAAGCTATATAATTCGCTATTGTCAACAGTGCCACTTATAATTTTATCATACGAGTCAGCAAAAGATGTGATGATCCGAGTTTCCCAAATGGAACCATGGATTTTTCCCATATTGCGTCCACCGTCTGAATGATACCATCCTTTATCGGCATAAGGTTTCCAGTCCATTTCTGGATAAACATCAGCGATGCGGTCTAAAATAATTGCGGCTTTGCGTGCATACATTTTATCGCCGGTATACAAATAAACTTCTGCAAGGTCCGCTAGCCCTTTGCTAATATAATCCCATTTCTTCCAGACATAATATCCGATAAAGCGGTGGGCACGACCATTTTGGTCTAGGTATCCATATCCATCATCAACGCCATATTTATGCAATGGGTCTGATGGGTCGGGATGTGCTGTATTGAATAACAAACTTTTATCGCCTTTGGATACATTAAATTGCCCGCTATCATCAAGTGCACTCGCATAAAATTTACCGAAATCATTGGTAGGAAATACGCTTTTACAGGATGGGCAAGTGAGCTTCCATGGTTTATTTTCAAACTCAGGTTCATAGGGATAATTGCCAAATTTGAGTACATCTAGTCCGCATTTTAAACAACCTAACACTTTAGGCCCTTTTGCAATTCGGTCGAGGGTAACATCAATACCGCGGGGCGTATTTTGTCCGGGCACCAATGACCATATTTCATCATCACTTTTATTGGCAAAGTTTTTTGCATTATTGATTGCAGCGTTTTTCAATTCCTTTGCCCAATCGTATTTATTGCAATTATTTCTAAGATTTTGAATCTTTTCACGGGTATAAAATCCGCCATATTGCCTTTGGGCTAGTACCTTACTTGACAGGGTCGATAATATGAGAATGCTCAGTAAAAAGGAAATTATTCGTTGCATAGGTATTTTGAATTTATTCAGATGGAATAGTTTTTAATACATCTTATTTAAGTTTATAACTCATCAAATGAGAACCGCTAACAAAGAAAATTCTTCCGTCGGCATAATCGCCTCCTGCTTTAATCGGTCCCGGAGCTGTTGCAATTAATTTCATTTCATAGCTATGGGGTATAACTTGCACAATAGCTCCCTTGCCGAAAAGAATATATAATTCTCCTGCTGGCCCATTGACAAAGATTCTGGGGCTTTGCTCTGCGGTTGTAGGACCGTATTCGGCGGCTATATCTTTGGTATGGGTTATCTGTTTAGATTTTGGATCGAAAACGAAAAATGTTTTTTTATCGGCAATGCCATAAACTAAACCACTAGGCATCAAACGCATTTCACTGTATTCCTGAGCCCCAGGGAATGCTGCAAACTGCCATTCTATTTTCTTACTTGCTATATCCATGATATATAACAGGGCTTCTTTTGCTTTCTTTTCACCGCCTGTACCGGGCGATGTGGTTGTACCACCTAAAAGTTTACCATCAGGTAAAGGAACTAGGCTCATACTGCTTTGGTTAATAACCACAGCCGAATCTGATAAAAGGACTTTGGTTTTGGCTTCATTATCATAAAATAACAAGCCGCCACCCGTAGCACCATACTGAGGAGTACCTCCCATAATGATCGTTTTCTCGTCGGTATGCGAAATGATACGATATGGGCGGATAATTGTGGGCGATACGGTAGTTAAGTGAATCGGATTGGATGTTTTGTTGTTGAGAATGGTAGCTATCCAAGGTTTGTACGGATCCCACTCAATCAGATGGCCGCCTGAATAGACGCCAAAATAAACTTTTTTATTCTGGTTAACCAGCGCATTGAACTGTCCTAAAGCTGCCCGGTTAATCCATTTATCATTTTTAAGATCGTAATTAAAAAATCGCATTGGGAATGCAGTTCCTCCAACTATTGTCCCATCTGGCGCGGTTCCAATACCCATAACTATTGCACCATCACTGGTATAGTTAAAACTAACTTTATTTAAAGCCTTAGTATTCGGATTTTCGGTGATGAGTATCCGATTAACTAGATCCAGGTCTTTTAAAATGGTACCATCTGGGAAGTTTCTGTAAAACAGACCTTGCGCACCGCTAATGTATTTTTTTGGCTTTTGTACTTTATGCTCGCCTATTTTTTTGGCTTCTCCTTTATAAAGTTCATACCACTCATTTTCAGTAGATTCTAAAGTTCTCCCATATACTTTGCCATTTTCATCTCTGTATACAGAGGCAGTGCCCAGCTTTCGTTCATTTTGAGGCAATATTCCTACCGATTTTCCAGTTTGAGGATTAAAAGAAAGAATCTGGCTGGAGGCATTGCCCAGGCCGAAATAGATCCATCCAGTATCATCTGCTGCAATGGAGCGTTGGTATTGTCTCCAATTTTCGCTATGCACATATCCATAATCTTTTAACGCTTTAGTTTTAGGGTTAAAAGAAACAATTCCGCTGTTAGGGTAGGTTACTGACCATATATTACCCTGGTCATCTTCTGTCATAGACATTGCCATTTGAGACATTGTTTCTCCGGTGAATGTAAATGCTCTCTTTACGGGGTCGAATTCAACAAAATGGTCTCTAAAAAGGGTATAAAACTTATTATCTCTGGATAGAATGGAGGCATAAGGAGTATCCTGTTTCGGGTCAAATGTTATGGGGAACTCTTCACTTTTTCCACTTTCTGCATCGATCATCAATAAAGAATATCCACCTCGATGATCAAAAAGCCAAACGAGGACCACGTTTCTTCCATCCCCATCAACTGTTGAGACTACGCCACGGTGGTTGCTTATTGGCGAAGCAACACCATGATCATAAAATCCATTACCCAAGTTTTTGGTTGATGTTTTAACTGTAAATCCGCTTTTATCAGATAGCGGAATAACTTCTACTGTTTTTTGTGAGTAAGCGTGAAACAATACAAGCGTATTTAATGCGAGTAAGAAACTAATTTTTATTCTCATAGAATGAATGTGTACGTACCCATAAATATAAAATAAATTAATTATATCTGTAGAGGCTTAGAAATTATTTCAAAGACTTAGCCTTAATAAATCATAAGAGTCAAAATAAGAACGAACAGTGTTTTGCAAATCTTATTTCTTAGCACTTGTTGAATTATTTAATTATTTAGGTTAAA
>CAIJME010000029.1 GCA_903821625.1 uncultured Sphingobacteriales bacterium
ATTACGCTGTTCGCAAGAATATGCCACTAGAGGATGTGGAGCGGTGGTTGAGTCCGAATTTGGGGTATTGATTTTTGTTGGCTGTTATCAGTTGTCTGTTGGCCGACAATTAGTATACGGTATGAATTATTGATTTAAAGGTATAATTGGTTATAAGTTGAATTTTGGTTGTAATTTATATTGCGAAACCAAAATTCAAAATGGCTAATTCAGAAAAAAGGTATACAGATTTAAATGTTTGGAAGGAAGCGAGAAAACTTTCAAAAGATATTTATTCACTCACAAGTGTTTTTCCAAAAGAGGAACAATTCGGATTGATTAATCAGATGAGAAGATGCGCAATATCTGTACCATCAAATATTGCTGAGGGTTGTGGAAGAAACTATCCAAAAGATAGTATTCAATTCTTTCATATCTCAAGAGGATCACTTTATGAATTAGAAACTCAATTGTATCTTAGCTTTGATTTAAATTATATTGACCAAACCAAACTTAATGAGGTTCTGCTATCAACAGAAACTACAAGAAAATTATTGAGTGGATTCATTAAATATTACCAAAAATTATTAAAATAGAAACGTAAACCTAATCTAACCCGGCAACAGATAACCGATAACAGACAACTGATAACAGACAACTGATAACCGATAACTGATAACCGACAACAGATAACCGACAACCGACTTCCGACTACCGATTAAAATGAAAATAACAGAACACATAGCAGCCGCCAAAGGCAAAACACTCTTCTCTTTTGAACTGCTGCCGCCAGTTAAGGGTCAGAGCATTCAGGGAATTTATGATGCGATAGATCCATTAATGGAGTTTAATCCTCCTTTTATTGATGTAACCTATCATAGAGAGGATTATATATACAAGCAGCATGACAGCGGTCTACTTGAAAAAGTTTCTTACCGTAAACGCCCAGGCACAGTAGCCATTTGTGCATCAATCATGAACAGGTACAAAGTAGATGCAGTTCCACATCTTATCTGTGGCGGATTTACAAAAGAAGAAACAGAAAATGCACTGATCGATTTACAGTTCCTTGGCATCGATAATGTATTGGTTTTGCGTGGAGATGCCCGCCATGCGGATTCCGGATTTATTCCAACTCCCGGAGGGCATGCCTATGCTACCGAGCTTCTGCAGCAGGTTGTTGATATGAATAACGGAATTTACCTTCATGAAGATCATGATACGGCTTATAAAACCCAATTTTGTACTGGTGTTGCCGGATATCCAGAGAAGCATTTTGAGGCTCCTAATTTTAAAACAGACTTTAATTTCCTGAAACAGAAAGTTGAAATGGGCGCTGAATTTATCGTCACTCAAATGTTTTTCGATAATTCAAAATATGTTGAATTTGTAGATCAATGTCGCAAGAATGGCATTAATGTACCAATTATTCCAGGTTTAAAACCGATCACATCATCCAAACAAATGATCAGTTTGCCAAAAATATTCCATATCGACCTTCCTGAAGAATTAAGCGAGGCGGTTGCAAAATGTAAGTCAGAAAAGGAAGTTAAAGAAGTTGGCATTGAGCACATGATTGCACAGTGTAAAGAGCTCGTGAAAATTGGAGCACCCGTTTTACACTTTTATACCATGAGCAATCCCGGCCCAACAAAAAAGATAGCAGAAGCGATATTTTAATATCATACCCTTTGGATTTGATTTTTTCGTCCAAAGGGTATTTACACTATTCTGAATTTGATATTTTTGAACTATCACCCTCGGGGAGGCATTATTGTTCACCCAAAAGATACTTCTTAAAGGATTCAAAATTATTCTCAAGACTTACAACAACCCGTATTTTATCCTCCAAATCTTTTACCTGAATAGGAATTTCAATTTCACAGGCAATCTGCTCAGCAAAAATATCCGGAAACTTGCATGGATGAGCAGTAGCTAAACACACACCGGCAGCCTCTTCTGCAGCATGATCATTCATCCATTGTTTTAAAGCCAGCCACCCAATTGCCGTATGTGGACACATGATATAGCCGTGGTCTGCATGAACCTGCTTGATTGCATCCAGAGTTTCTTGATCAGAATAACTATAGCCTGTTAAAATTTTTTTCAGTTCTTCTCTTTTGCCATCAAAAAGATCCATGATACGCACCCAATTACTTGGGTCACCAACATCCATTGCATTCGACCAAGTTTGAACAGACGGTTTTGCCCGATAAACACCAGTTTGTAGAAAGGATGGAACCGTATCATTCACATTTGTTGCAGCAAGAAATTGTTGTACAGGTAGCCCCATTTTCCAAGCAAGCATTCCAGCCCCAATATTTCCAAAATTTCCACTGGGTACCGAAAAAACTACCTTAGTATACCCCTGTCGCTGAAGTTGTGCATACGCATTAAAATAATAGAAGGTCTGTGGGATAAGTCTAGAAATGTTAATAGAATTGGCTGATGTTAGGCGGAATCGCTCCTTCAATTCAGGGTCATTGAAGGCCCTTTTTACCAAGGCCTGGCAATCATCAAATGTGCCGTCAATCTCTAAAGCACGAATATTTTGCCCATTGGTTGTGAGTTGTAGCTCTTGTATCGCACTAACTTTACCCTTGGGATAAAGAATCGTTACCCTGGTGTTAGCAACACCCAAAAAACCAAGTGCAACTGCCCCGCCGGTATCGCCAGATGTAGCAACAAGAATATTTAATTCCTTCTCACCTTCATTTAGAAAATAAGCCATGACCCGGCTCATAAATCGTGCACCAAAATCTTTAAATGCCAAAGATGGTCCATGAAAGAGTTCTAGAACATGAATATGTTCAGCAATCTCTACTACCGGTGCCTCGAAATTGATCGCTTCATTAATAATTTGTTGAAGATCAGCATCAGGAATAGCTCCATTCAGGATTGCCCTGGAAACCTGAAATGCAATCTCAGGCAATGAATATAAATGAAGATCTCTGATAAATTCAGGATCCAGTACCGGGATATGTTCCGGCATATACAGACCCTTGTCTTGGGGTAAACTATTAAACACACCCTCCTTAAAGGGCACCCTCAAATCTTTATTATTAGTGCTGTATAAATTCATTAATCTAAAATAATTGGCCCTTGAGCGTTGATCGGCGAACGGTAGGCAATACTTTCGGTATCCAGCCAAAGGAAATGTTTTTGTAATTTTTCATTGATGATTCGTGCATCATCTTCATTCCTGGTAAAGGTAAAAACTGATGGTCCTGAACCTGAGATGCCAAAGCTCAAAGCACCATTTTCAATCGCAATTTCGCGAAGTTTATAAAAATCAGGAATCAGAATCGACCTCACAGGTTCAACGATCACATCTTTCATGCTTCTGGCAATCAGATCAATATCTTTGGTATATAATCCGGCAACCAGACCGGCAACATTACCCCATTGCACAACCGCATCTTTAAGCAGGATCTTACTACGAATAATCTGTCGGGCATCACGTGTGGGCACATCGATCTGTGGAAACACAATAGAACAGTAAAGCTCTTCAGGGTAAGGAAGTTGTATGATATCGAGTGGCTCATAGCTTCTTACCAGCACAAATCCACCAAGCAAGGCAGGAGCCACATTATCTGCATGGCCATATCCGCAAGCCATTTCTTCGCCTTTCATCGCAAAAGGAACGAGCTCCATTTTAGTTAAGGGACTGTCCATGAGCGTATTTATAGCAAATAATCCGGCCACAGTACTGGCAGAGCTAGATCCTAGCCCACTGCCAATAGGCATTTTCTTAAACAATTCAATTTCTACTCCTACATCTGGCCGACCAATATGATTGAGATAATGTTGTACACTTAAACTAACTGTATTTTTTGCAGGGTCGTAGGGTAAACGTCCTTCATCGCCACTAATTTTGGTAATGATCACACCGGGCTCATCTCTCAAGCGCATAATCACCTCATCCCCAGGTGCATTCACTGCAAAGCCTAAAACATCATATCCACAAACAACATTGGCTACCGTGGCGGGAGCAAAAACATTAACCGATCTCTTCATATTTTACTTTTATCATCTGAGTACCCTGCCAAAAGCACCTTAACCGAAATTATAAAAATTCATTCCACTACTAAAATTTCTGTGCCCCTACATTCACGATATCTGCAAAAACACCTGCTGCGGTAACTTCGGCACCAGCACCGGGGCCTTTCACTACCATTGGTCTTTCTCTATATCTTTCAGTTGTAAATGAAATAATATTATCACTGCCAGACAAGGCATAAAAAGGATGTGTATCATCTACCATTTGGAGACTGATCTTCACTTTACCATTCTCCAATTTACCAATATAACGCAGTACTTTTTTATCCTCTTCAGCTTGTTTTTTTATGGTATCAAAAAAATTATTTTCGGCTTTTAGAGCCAGGTAAAAATCATCAACAGATTTGGCATCAAGACAGGATTGAGGAAGCATACTTTCAATATCAATATCTTCTGTTTCAAGCTCATAACCAGCATCACGGGCCAGAATAAGCATTTTTCGCATAAAGTCGGTCCCACGAAGGTCATCCCTTGGATCTGGCTCAGTATAGCCTTTTTCTTGAGCCTGTTTTACAATATCATGAAAAGTTACCTCTCCTTTGTAGTTATTAAATATGTAGGAGATGGTACCTGAAAGAATGGATTCAATACTAATGATGCGGTCACCGCTAATCATCAGGTCCTTCAAAGTTTTTACAATAGGCAGTCCGGCTCCAACATTAGTCTCATAAAAATAGTCGACCCCGTGTAGCCTTGCTGTATCTCTGAACTGTTTATACTGTGCCAATGAACCTGAATTTCCAATCTTATTACAGGTTACAATAGAAATATTGGAACTGAATATCTCATGGTAGAATTCAATTGGATTTATACTTGCGGTATTATCTGCAAAAATACAGTTTGGAAGGTTCAAAGCTTTCATACGCTTAACAAAAGATGAAAGTTCTGCCACTTCACCCTGCTCCTGCAGATCTTTTTCCCAATTCTCGAGCGTGATGCCTTCGTCATTGAACATCATTTTACGAGTATTGCTGATTCCCACCACTTTGATCTGAATACCATTGTGCTTTTGAAGAAAATCTTTATGCTCCAGCAATTGTTTAAATAGGGTAGATCCAATATTGCCGGTGCCCAGGCAGAATACATGAAGGGTCTTGTTTAGTTCTACAAAAAAGGCATCGTGAACGGCATTAAGACCTTTATTAAGATCATCACGTGAAATCACAACCGATATATTATACTCAGATGAACCTTGAGCTATTGCCCTGACATTGATACCGTTACGGCCAAGAGAATGGAACAATTTACCAGAAATACCAGGAGTTTTCTTCATGTTTTCACCCACTATTGCCAGTACCGAAAGACCCTGCTCAAAGACAGGAGCTTCAATTTTCTTAGCCAAAAGTTCGAGTTCAAACTCATGCTCAATTAAATGCTGAGCTCTGGCTGCATCAGAAGGATGAATGGCAAAAGTGATACTGTGTTCTGACGACGACTGGGTGATCAGGATAATATTGATTTGCTCGCGTGCAAGCAAAGAAAATAAACGGCCGCTGAAGCCCGCTTTCCCTACCATTCCACTTCCTTCAATATTGATAATGCTGATATCATTGATAGATGAAATTCCCTTGATCGCCAGATTAGAACTTTGACAGTTATGGCGGATCACTGAACCCAGAAATTCAGGATCAAAGGTATTGCGTATTACAATCGGAATCTTTTTCAAAAATGCAGGGATCATGGTTGGTGGATAAATCACCTTAGCTCCAAAAAACGAAAGTTCCATGGCCTCTGTATACGAAAGTTCAGGCAATGAAAATGCCTTTTTTACCATCCTCGGATCGGCTGTCATCATTCCATTGACATCAGTCCAGATCTCAATTTCCTCCGCATTTAAAGCCGAACCAACAATAGCTGCAGTA
>CAIJME010000030.1 GCA_903821625.1 uncultured Sphingobacteriales bacterium
AAGATCGATCAGATTCTCTCTTCTTGCAACGCCAATCCGCTCGCTGAAATTACGAATGGAAAGTGGAGTATATCCGCGACGGCGTAATCCACTGATTGTTGGCATACGAGGATCATCCCAACCTGTTACATAATTTTCATTAACCAACTGAAGCAGCTTGCGCTTACTCATAACCGTATAATTCATATTCAACCTGGCAAATTCATATTGCTTAGAAGGAAAAATATTTAACTGTTGGATAAATAATTCGTATAGCGGACGATGGGGAATAAATTCAAGAGTACAAATAGAATGGGTAATTTGCTCGATTGCATCCGATTGCCCATGGGCAAAATCGTACATCGGATAAATACACCATTTATCACCTGTTCGGTGATGATGGGCATGCTTGATACGATACATCAAGGGATCGCGCAAATGCATATTCGGTGATGCCAGATCAATCTTTGCACGCAAAACCTTTGCACCATCAGGATATTTCCCAGCCTTCATATCTTCAAAAAGCTGTACATTCTCTTCAATACTTCTGCTTCTGTTTGGAGTAGGTTTACCTGCCTCTGTTGGAGTTCCTTTTGCTGCTGCAATTTCTTCAGCTGTACTATCATCTACATAGGCCAGACCCAACCTAATCAGGTTTAATGCAAAATCATACAGTTGATCAAAATAATTGGAAGAATATAATTCCTGGTCCCATTCAAAACCAAGCCATTTAATATCTTCCCGGATACTATCAACGTATTCTACATCTTCAGTAGTAGGATTGGTATCATCAAATCTAAGATTCGTTTTACCCTTATATTTTTTAGCAATACCAAAGTTTAAACAAATAGATTTAGCATGCCCAATATGTAAATAACCGTTTGGCTCAGGTGGGAATCTGGTTAAAATACGACCGTCATTTTTACCATTTCGGATATCTTCTTCAATGATTTCTTCTAAAAAATTTAATGATCTTTCTTCGCTCATACTCCGTATTAAGAGGTTACAAAAATAGCAAAATTTACTGTTTAGGTTATAGTAATTTGGCAGGTGTCCTTTTTAATACTTGCCAGAGTTTTAATTGACGGATACAATGCGATTTTCTTCTTACTTTTGCATATATCCATTATGACAGGGAACTTAAATAGACCGATACGTGTACTTGTTGCTAAAGTTGGCCTTGATGGGCACGACAGAGGCGCAAAGATCATCGCCACTTCTCTTAGAGATGCGGGTATGGAAGTTATTTACACTGGTCTTAGACAAACACCAGAAATGGTAGTCAATGCGGCACTTCAGGAAGATGTTGACGCTATTGGGATTTCCATTTTATCGGGTGCACACCTGACGGTTTTTCCTAAAATAATGCATTTATTGAAAGAAAAGGGTCTGAATGACGTGCTTGTAACCGGAGGTGGAATTATACCTGATGATGATCTGAAAATTTTAAAGGAGATGGGCGTAGGCAAACTTTTTCAGCCAGGAACAAATACGCATGAGATCGTGGCTTACATAAGTGACTGGGTCAAAGAAAACCGAATGTTCTGATCATTCCATCAAGGAATAAACATTATCTAATTCAATATAAACAAATGGACTTTACTAATATTCTCGTTGATATACGTGACCGAATTTTATACATCACTATTAACCGTGAAAGTAAGCTAAATGCATTAAATAAGGTCACATTAGCAGAGCTCCATCATGCCATTACACATTCTTTTCATAATGATGCAGTAGGTGGATTGATCATAACCGGAGCAGGGCAAAAAGCCTTTGTTGCTGGAGCAGATATATCAGAATTTGCAGACTTAAATACCGATGAGGGCAGAGCCCTTGCCCGCGAAGGACAAAGCAAAGTTTTTGATGTGATTCAAAATAGCGAAAAACCAATAGTTGCGGCAATCAACGGATTTGCACTTGGTGGAGGGCTAGAATTGGCTATGGCCTGTCATATCAGGGTTGCCGCTACAACTGCCAAAATGGGATTACCCGAAGTTAGCCTAGGCATAATTCCTGGATATGGTGGTACCCAGCGTCTAAGCCAGTTGATTGGCAGAGGAAGGGCACTAGAAATGATCCTCACAGCAGACATGGTCAGCGCAGCTGAAGCCTATAGAACCGGGCTGGTAAACCACGTTGTAGAACCAGAACTTATTATATCCAAGTCAGAAGAACTATTAAAAAAGATTATGAGCCGCTCACCTTTTGCAGTAGCTTGTGCTATCAGAGCAGTAAATGCCAATTATATAGAAGGCGAGAATGGATTTGAAACAGAGATCTCTGAGTTCTCTAATTGCTTTAGTTCAATAGACTTTAACGAAGGAGTATCCGCATTTTTGGAAAAAAGAAAAGCCGAGTTTACGGGGAAAAAATTAGTTCAAAAATGACATACTTAAATCTTATAATTTCAAGAAAAAAAATTTCAAAATTTTCTATTAACGATAATATTTATACCTTACCTCTCCCGGTTTTCTAAGAAAGACTCGAAATATAAATTCATACCATGAATAAAATATTAATAGTTGACGATGAGGTAAATATCTGTATACTTCTTTCCAAGTTTTTTACTAGGAACGGCTTTGAGGTAAGCACCAGTACCAACGGCAAAAATGCTCTTGATATAATGACAAAAGAGCAATTTAACCTTGTTCTTTGCGATTATAGATTAGAAGATACCGATGGCAGAGAAATGTTACGCACGATCAAAACTACTTATCCTGATACAGGAGTTATTATTATCACAGGGTATTCGGATATAAAACTAGCGGTTGAATTAATTAAAATGGGAGCATTTGATTATATCACAAAGCCCCTTTATCCTGACGAAATATTAAATACAATCAACAAGGCGATTGAGGCTCAAAAAGCCATAAATCAGCGTGGAAATCTAAGTAGCGAAACAGTTGCCAAACGCAAATCTATAGAGGGGTTCATCCCTGAAGAATTTGTTGATGGAAAAGAAGCCGCATCACAGGAACTATTAAAACAGATCAAACTGGTAGCCCCTACAAATTACAGTGTGATCCTAAACGGTGAAAGTGGAACAGGAAAAGAATCTGTTGCGAAAAGTATTCATTTCAATAGTCCAAGAAAAGACCAGCCTTTTATTGCCATGGATTGTGGATCATTAACAAAAGACCTAGCTGGC
>CAIJME010000031.1 GCA_903821625.1 uncultured Sphingobacteriales bacterium
GCACCAACTATTTGGTGGTTATTTATTGGAAGAATTATTGCGGGGGTATTTGGGGCAAGTTTTACAACAGCTACTGCTTATATCGCTGATATCAGTACGCCCGAAACGCGATCCAAAAATTTTGGAATGGTGGGAGCGGCATTTGGATTAGGTTTTATTATTGGCCCGGGTCTGGGAGGCTTATTAGGTGAATTAGGTCCTAGAGTTCCGTTTATTGCAGCCGGAATACTCACGTTCGTGAATATGATCTATGGCTACTTTGTTTTACCTGAATCACTTTCAAAAGAACACCGCAGGCCATTTGAGTGGAAGCGGGCTAATCCAATGGGCTCTTTGCTGCAGCTAAAGAAATATAAAGGTGTTGGTGGTTTAATCTTTGCCTTTTTTCTATTATATATTGGCGGACATGCGGTACAAAGCACTTGGACATTTGTCAATATTGAAAAATTTAATTGGAGCAAATCTTTTATGGGTTTATCCCTGACTTTTGTTGGTATTCTTATTGCATTGGTTCAGGGCGGACTAATTCGTTATACCACTCCAAAATTTGGTGAACAGAAGAGCATTTATATTGGCCTAGGTTTGTATGCCTTCGGACTGTTATTATTTTCTTTTGCCACCGAAGGCTGGATGATGTTTGTTTTTCTGGTTCCATATTGCCTGGGCGGCATTGCCGGACCTGCTTTACAATCAATTATCTCTGGCAATGTTCCTAAAAATGAACAGGGTGAATTACAGGGAGCTCTTACCAGTGTAATGAGTGTTACTTCAATCATTGGGCCTTTGTTAATGACCAATCTTTTTGCCTGGTTTACCAGGCCTGAAGCAAGTGTAAAGTTTGCTGCTGCTCCTTTTCTCGCTGGTTCTGTTTTTATGCTGGCGAGCGCAATTTTGGCAGCCAGAACCATGAAGAAGGATTCATTCTTAAATAGAAAATCCAAAATAGAGGACGAACCCCTAACTCCGGTTCATTGAACTAAATAATACCCTGATTTTTTTAGTTTTTTTGCGGCGGGCTGATCATGATGTGTGCACGATGTGTTCCCGGATCCATGATCCATGGCATTCCCGGACTACTTGGCTTTAAGGGTAATCCGGTGCTTTCTGGTGTTGCATAAGGCACGTAGATTACATACCTCAAATAACCATCCTTAACTGTACCTGCTAGCGCATCAAAATTCTCTGCCTTGGCTGTATAAACATATAAACTTGTAGGTTGTTTTGGCATTTTCAGCTTTCCAGATTTAACTTCCGCGTCTCTGATATCTGAAACTTCTTTTGGAGTTTTACCAGCCATTTTTAAGTCTCGACCCCGTTTCATGAATGGCTCTAGGTCTTTATGGTAACATGCAACACTTAAACCGGGGATCTTAGGATCGTCGGCCAGGCAAATCATCTCATTTTTTCCTTGTTTCAACAATATGAAATCACCTTTTTCAGTATAACCATAAACACTTGCATCATCTCGTTTGTCTATTGGAGCAGCCAAAAGTGCTGTTTGAATTTGAACCGAGCTTGATGGCATAGTGGTTTGTGCTGCACTGGTAAGCCCCAGACCTAAAAGTGCTATCGATAAAAAGCTTGTTTTCATAAGGTGTTTATTTGATAAAAATTTGTAGTCCTTTTAATAATTTAGCATTTTTTATTCAAAATAGCAAAATATGCTCGAAAGCATTCTATGCCTGAACCTTTGGAACCAGTTTGATCTCAAAATCTGAAACCTCAATCAAACGTTCTTTATACAGGCTGCCTGCAGCTTTTTTAAATGCTTTTTTACTGATTTTTAAACGATTATAGATGTCTTCAGGCGAACTTTTATCGCCCAGTGAAATTGATCCACCGTTTTCTTCCAGTTCAATCATCAAACTGTCTTTAAGATCTAGGATATGCTTAAATCCAATTACCTGAAGGCTGAGGTCAATCTTATTTCCTTCTCTGATCTTCTTGATAAACCCTCTTCTCTGATCTCCTGCTTTTAAATCTTCAAAAACCTCATTGTGATATAATAGACCCAAAAACCTTTGGTTGATCACTGCGGTATAGCCAAGGTCGCTTTCCTCGGTAATCAACAATCTTACCTCATCTCCTTCTTCCAGATCATGTCCGTCTTGATCTACAAACTCGGCTAATCGGGAAGATGCAGTGATGCGTTCACTTCTTTCGTCATTAAACAGAAAAACGACATATTTTTGACCAATCTGCATGGGCCTCTTTTGCTCCCTTTCTGGAACAAAAACATCTTTTCCAATACCCATGTCTAAGAAAGCACCTTGTTCATTTACATCAACAACTGTCAATAGTGCAAACTCGTCTACCTGAGCAATTGGAGTTTCGGTGGTGGCCATTAATCGGCCATCGCTATGGATATAGGTGAAAATATGAAGATGGTCTCCAATTTGAGCATCTTCGGGTGCATGAACATAAGGTAAGAGAACTTCTTTTTCTCCATCAGTCAGAATCAGACCTGCCTCAGTCTTTTTGATAAACCTTAATTCATTAAACTTTCCGATTTCTAGCATATTTTCTGATGATATATCCTACAAAGATACTAAAAGCAGTTTATTGATCCTGTTTTAGCTTTAATTTTGATACTATGGACAAATTGAATGATGATTTTAGATGTTTATGCCTATTATGTTTTAATTATTGAATTTTCATTATATTTTAGTGCATGGTTAATTCGAAGCATCGGATAGTATTAGGTCTTGTAGTTTTAGTGTTATTCTCTTTTTCCTCTTTTGGACAGGCGCTACAGAAAACTATTATTAAACAGTCCCTTTCTTCTTTTGCCTATTCAACAACCTTTGAAATTTCACCGAAGTGGAATTTGAATACTGAATTTCAGGAGCGTATTTTTTTGGATCCGGTCAGGCAATCGCAACTTTTCGGGAAATTGCAGGTTAATTTTTCGCCGTTTAAAGATCTCATTCTTGGAAATGCTTTTGCTTATTATTTAAACTCGCCGGGCGATCCTGAGTTTGCCTCTTCATTTAAGGTTCCAGAAATAAGGCTAAACCACGACCTTGGTTACAAGCATAAATTCAAAAATTTGATTCTTGGACATCGCTACCGGATGGAGGAACGTTTCATTAGGAAAAGATTGAATGACGCATTAATTGAAGGGTATAGATTTGTAGAAAGGCTATCCTATACGGTTTCATTAGAATGCAATTTGCTTAAATCAAAATCTAAAGATCATAATCTGAGCTTGAAACTTAGTGATGGAATTTTCATTAATTCGAATAGTGGAATTATTTACAATACCTTTGATCAGAATCGATTTTATGCCGCACTGAATTATCAATTAATTAAAAATATGAGTGTAGAACTTGGCTATATCAATCTATTTCAACAACGTAGTTCAGGTGACGAGTATTTAAATCGTAATATTGCAAATTTAGCGATAAGCCATAGGATAAAAATGCATACAAAAAATTGAGAATTTATCTCAATTAAATCGCAAATCAACCAATAAATCAAAGCATTGGCCAATAAGATATATTTAATTACACCGCCTTTTACGCAGCTGAATACTCCTTATCCGGCAACAGCATATTTAAAGGGATTTCTTAATACAAAAGGTATATCCTCGTATCAGTCAGATCTTGGCATTGAAGTAATTTTGGCTCTTTTTTCAAGTTCCGGCCTAACTGATTTGTTTGATCAGATAGAATTATCAAACACCAAAAAGAGTGAAAATGCCCAGCGTATAATTGCTCTAAAAGAACATTATATCACTAAAATTGATGCGGTGATTTCCTTTTTACAAGGCCATAACCCAACACTTTCTCACTTGATTTGCCAGGAAAATTTTCTTCCAGAGGCATCCCGGTTTGATCAGCTTGAGGAGCTTGAATGGGCATTTGGTACCATGGGTACTCAGGATAGGGCCAAGCACCTGGCTACACTTTTTTTGGAGGATATTTCTGATCTTATTGTAGCATGCGTTGACGTTAATTTTGGTTTCAGCAGATATGCAGAACGTCTGGGAAGGTCGGCAGCTAGTTTTGATGAACTTTATGATGCACTTCAACAAGAATTTACATTTATAGATAAGCTTTTAATCAAGGTACTGGAACAAAAGATGAAGGAGGTACTTCCTGAAATTGTTTCACTATCCGTGCCCTTTCCCGGAAATTTATATGCGTCCTTTCGTATTGCTCAATGGCTGAAGTTGGAATATCCGACTATTAAAATTGCCATGGGCGGTGGTTTTCCAAATACTGAATTACGATCTGTGTCGGATGCACGTGTTTTTGAGTTTATGGATTTTATTTGTTTGGATGATGGTGAAGCACCTGTTGAGCATCTTTGTGAGTTTCTTGATGGTAAAAGAAAAATAGCTGAACTAAAAAGAACATTTGCACTGATTGATGGAAAAGTTACCTATTGTAATGGAAGTAAATTGCCTGATTACAAGCAATTTGAAACGGGTACTCCAGACTACAGCAATCTATTTCTTGATCGTTATATTTCTGTAATTGAAGTTGTAAATCCGATGCATCGGATGTGGAGTGATGGAAGGTGGAATAAGCTTACAATGGCCCATGGATGTTACTGGGGTAAATGCACTTTTTGCGATATCTCACTCGATTATATTAAAATTTATGAGCCCATTGCTGCCTCTTTGCTTTGTGACAGGATGGAACAATTGGTAGAGCAAACAGGTGAACGGGGTTTTCATTTTGTTGATGAAGCTGCACCTCCAGCCTTAATGCGCTCGTTGGCTCTTGAAATTTTGCGCCGTAAATTAACGGTTACTTGGTGGACAAATATTCGGTTTGAAAAAAGCTTTACTAAAGAGCTTTGCCTATTGCTGAAAGCTTCTGGATGTATTGCCATTTCGGGCGGTTTGGAGGTTGCCTCAGATCGTTTACTTGAACTGATACAAAAGGGTGTAACCGTAGAACAAGTTGCCCAAGTATGTCATAATTTTACGGATGCGGGTATCATGGTTCATGCGTATTTGATGTATGGGTTCCCTACACAAACTGCTCAAGAAACCATTGATTCTTTAGAAATGGTGAGGCAAATGTTTGACGCAGGAGTGTTACAGTCGGCTTTTTGGCATCAGTTTGCAATGACTGCCCACAGCCCTGTAGGTATGTATCCTGAACAATTCAAGGTAGAAAAGGCTTGCTCAACAACTGGAATTTTTGCTAATAATGATATAGTACACCTTGATAAGGTTGGTACCGATCATGAGCTGTTCAGCTATGGATTAAAGAAATCATTGTTTAATTATATGCATGGCATTTGTTTTGATTATCCATTACAGGAATGGTTTGAACATAAAGTACCTAAGACAAAGGTTGACCCTGATTTTATTATGAAATGTTTGTCAAAAGAAGAACCTTTTCTAATCAAACCTGATGCAAAAATTGTTTGGCTTGGGACCAAACCTCTGATCGATTATTTTTCGAAAAGTAAAAAGGGAAGGCAATGGGAAATGGCAGAGCTTAAATTTTTTAATAAGAAAGATAGCTTTAGCATCCAGTTAGAAAAAGATCAGGCAGAATGGTTACTTAAATTTTTGCCACTTGCAGGTATAGATAATGAAGAACCAATGACCTTCAAAAAAGCTAAAGAAAATTTTGAAATTTCTTTAAATATTGATTTTGAACCTTTTTGGTATGGCAAAGCAATAAATAAATTGAGGCAGGGCGATCTGTTGGTACTGTAATTTTTTATTTTAGGATTTGCCTTATTTTGTTTTAAACAAAAATTAAAAATATTTCCATCAAACTTCCCGCAAAAACCAAAAAAGCCCCAATATTTAACGTGTACCTTGATTTTCATGTAGCGATAACAAGGATTCAGAGTTATGAATATTTTTTTTAGTGAATTAAAATATTGATTTACAATAATTTATATTTTGATAAAATGGAAATTAACCAACTGAGGGCAATTAAGATAGATTTTTTCTTAAAAATTAATTTTTTATTGTATTTA
>CAIJME010000032.1 GCA_903821625.1 uncultured Sphingobacteriales bacterium
ATCGCCACTGTTATCTTCAGGCTTGAGCCAGAAATAATTATTACGTACAATCATGATATGATCACCGCCTGTAATTTCTTCCTCCCGGTAAAGTATCCGGTTGCGTATATTCTGATTATAGGCATTTGCATTCTTATTGGAACGGCAAATTACAATGGTATTCTCCATTCCGTATTTATCATAGGCATAATTTATACCTTCAACCAGGCGCTCGCCGGTCATCCTGAATATATCCTTATAGCCTTTGATCTTAAACTGAGGAAAGATTTCCTTTTCTTTCCGAATAAGTTCTCGCAACTGCGTAGCATTATGCAGAATGCCCGATTGCTTTTCTTGCCTTACCACATCGGTTAATTCGTAGCTGAACACTTCAAGTCCGAATTGGGAATTAAGCACCTCCTTTACCAAAGCCGGACTCGTATCCGAACCAACGGGAGGAAGTTGCGCTGTATCGCCAACCAGCATAAGCTTACAGTTTTTGCCATTATATACATAACTGACCAAATCCTGTAAAAGACTGCGTCTGCTATAATCATGTGCCTCATCGGCAATCATGGATGCCTCATCCACAATAAAAAGAGTGTTTTCCATGAGGTTATCTCCCAGAACAAAGTTCATCTCAGGACTTGCAGCTTCCTTTTTACGGTATATTTTTTTATGGATGGTAAATGCCTTGCGACCAGAATAATTACTAATAACCTTGGCCGCTCGACCGGTAGGTGCTAACAACACTGATTTTAGCTTAACCTGTGGAAGTACTTTTACCAAGGCACTAATGAGTGTAGTTTTCCCTGTACCGGCATAGCCCTTAAGAACAAAGCAAGAATCCACATTACTTGAAAGCACAAACTTCTGCAACAATGAAAAAACCTCTCTTTGCTGTGAGGTAGGAACATTTCCGAAATTTTGCTCAATCAGTTCATGGAAATTCATTGCTGCAAATTGCAAATTCTTAGGCTTATATTTATTGAAAGAAATGAATGGCTTGCAATTAATTGAGCAGCAAACAGAAAGAATTTATAAAATATAGGTGAGAAACTATACTTTTGTGATCGATGATTAAATTACTTCACTTAGTTGACGATGAGTTTCAATCTCAAAATGCCGCAAAATGCGATCTTCTGATCCATATAGGCATTGAATCATTTCAATATGCAATTATTGACAAGGTTAGAGACGAGCTGAAAGCGCTAGTGGAATATGAATTGCCCAATATCTCCAATCAGGGTGATTTAATTCAACCCATTGAAGGTTTATCAGAATGTACTAAAGAATTTAAGTACACCTTTAACAAGGTCAAAATATCCATTGATAGCTACCAGTTCACGTTTATTCCCGACGAATTTTACCAATCTGGCAATGATGAAGAATACGCCAAATTCATTAATAATAAGCATCAATCTGTAATTCTTTGTAACCCTATTCCTGCTGCAAAGATCAAAAATATCATTGCGATCCATTCAGATTTACACCTAGCTCTTAACAGAATCTTTCAAAACCCTAAAATTTATGGACAGGCAAGCTCTTTCATTCAGGGTATACTAAAGAATTTTAAACAGAATACGGAGCCTTCACTTTATATTGATATTCATCAAAAACATATTCAGTTTGCCTATTTTAAACAATCTGAATTGTCATTTTATAACCTATTTGATAGCATCAATGCCATTGAGTTCAACTATTTTATCCTGAACATCATCGAATCTTTGAAAGTAGATCTTGACCATACTCATATCATTCTTTCTGGCCAGGTAATGCAGAATGATGAATATTATCAGCGAATTGAAAAATATTTTAAAGACATTCAATTTGCTGACAGCAGACTGATTATTAAGCATCCTGAACTATTTGACAAGGTGTCTTCTCAGACGTTTTTCTCCCTTCTTACACTTGACCAATGCGAATAATAGGTGGACGTTTAAAAGGTCTTCGCTTAAATCCTCCTGCTAATTTACCTGTCAGACCGACCACAGACCAAGCAAAAGAAGCGCTGTTCAATATTCTTTACAATCAGTTCAATTTTGAGAATTTAAAGGTATTGGATCTTTTTAGCGGAACTGGAAATATTTCATTAGAATTTGCATCACGTGGTGTTCCTGAAATCTGTTCAGTAGACCGTGATTTTGGCTGTATCAATTACCTGCGTTCACTAATCAAACAATACGAACTCAATACCATTAAGCCTGTTAAAGCAGATGTATTTAAATATCTGGAATTAGAAACAGACAAATTTGATCTGATCTTTGCTGATCCTCCTTATGACCTTCCACAACTTAATACGATTGCTGCAAAAGTATTAGAGCGCAACCTGCTACAGCCGGAGGGCTATTTGATTATAGAGCATCCAAGTTTGAAAAAATTAGATAACCACCCACTTTTTCTTGAGCAAAGAAAATATGGTTCTTCATCCTTCAGCTTCTTTGGAAAAAATGCACTATAAATTGAAACAAGGTGTCATCATTTATAGTTAACTTTATTTTAAAGATTTAGATCAGTGCAAAATCTCAAATTGAATTATTTTAGCCCAAACCAACATTATTTAGTTTAAGGGAATCTTAACCAAATTATAAACAAATGAAAATTGCTCTTTTCCCTGGATCATTTGACCCGGTTACCAAAGCTCATGTTGACATATTAAAACGCGCTCTTCCTTTATTTGATAAGGTTGTTATTGGAATAGGCCTCAACAGCACCAAGGCTGCCTATCTGACCCTAGAAAAAAGAAAAGAAATGCTACGGGCTGTTTTTGCTAACGAGCCCAAAGTTGAGGTACAGACTTACGAGGGGCTAACCGTTGAGTTCTGTAAAAAGATTCAATCCAATTACATGATCAGAGGTATACGGACCGTTTCAGATTTTGAATATGAAAAAGCGATTGCACAAATGAATCATGCGCTTGAACCAGAAATTGAAAGTATTTTTATAGTAAGCAAACCAGGATATTCATCCATAAGCTCTACCATTGTACGTGATATTATGAGAAACAATGGCGACGTACAACAGTTTATTCCGAAAGAAGCATTTGATCTACTTTAATTTTCTATCCAATTACGTTAATCAAATCTTTGATTAAAGGATACGTATTCTGACGAACCAGCATTAAATTTTCTGCCGAAAGCCAACGAGCATCGGTAATTCCTTCTTCAAGCTGTGGCACAAGCTTTTTTTGTTTGTTAGCTTTCATCCAGTACCAAGTCGTTTTTTTGATGACCATAGCACCATTTATCTGATATACATGGTAGGTATTGCAAACCTTATCTCCGCTACTTTTAATCTTTATTCCACATTCTTCCTGAACTTCTCGTATAGCAGCTATCCTTGATTTCTCTCCCTTTTCTATTTTTCCCTTTGGAAGATCCCATTTACCATTCCTAAAAATAAACAAATACTTGTTTGCTTCATTACTAACTATCCCACCAGCAGCTTTGATTAAAATCATAGAGCGCTTAATTTCTTTAAAAACAGATTTGAATTTTTTGGTTAAAAGAAGAAAAGTTTTAGGGCTCTCATTATTAATTATGAGCTTATAGAAGCTAAAAAAATCAAACTCTGAGACTTTAAGTTGCTGATAATCTTCCATATCCGGAGAAAGTGATTCAGTCAGGATTAAAATTACTTCGTTGATATAAATTTTATAAATTTGAGCCATGACTAATAAGAGTGAAATTGAACAAAAAGTAGCTGAATTTCTGCTACAAATTAAAGCAATTAAATTGCAACCTAACAATCCTTTTACATGGGCATCGGGTTGGAAATCTCCAATTTACTGCGATAACCGCATTACCCTATCCCACCCGGGAATTCGTACTTACATTCGCCAAAAACTTTCTGCCTTAATTCAAGAAGAGTTTGGATCGGCTTCAATTATTGCAGGTGTAGCTACTGCAGGTATCCCTCAAGGTGTTTTAGTTGCCCAGGAATTAGGATTACCCTTTATTTATGTTCGTGCCAAAGCCAAAGAACATGGCAGAGGCAATTTAATTGAAGGAGAATTTTCGCCGGGCCAGCGTGTTGTTGTGGTTGAAGATCTTATTTCAACAGGTAAAAGCAGTTTACAGGCCGTTCAGGCTTTAAGAGAAGCGGGTTGTGAAATTGCCGGACTTGTAGGAATATTTAATTATGGATTTGATGCAGCAGATGAAAATTTCAAAAATGCAAAATGCCGCTTCTTGACACTATCTAATTACAATGCTTTAATTGAATTTGCTGCTGAACATCATTTTGTTTCTACTGATGATATCAAAATATTAAGAAAATGGCGCGAAGATCCAGAAGGCTGGGGAAATACCCTCGAATCTTAAATTAACACGATGACCATTATAGAAAGTACGGTATCAATTAACAAACCTATAAATGAGGTTTTTGAGTTTTTGTCTGACTTGAATAACCATCAACAGCTGATGCCTGAAACTATTTACAATTGGTCATCTACAAAAGATGAAGCTAGGTTTACTATTCAGAATATGGCCAAATTAGCTTTAAAGGTTTCATCCATCACCAAAGACAAAGAAATTAGTGTAAAACCTATTGAAGAAGTACCATTTGAACTTGAATTAAAATGGACCTTAGCTGATGATGGAGAAGGCAATACACAAGCAACACATAGCATTGCAGCTGATCTGAATATGATGATGAAAATGATTGTTTCAGCCCCTCTTCAAAAACTTGTTGATCACGAAGCCAACGCTTTGAAAACTATACTTTCAACATAGAAATAATCTTACGCTTACCATTCCCAATTATAAAATTAAATACTCCCTATTAACTTCTTGAGGAGTTTTTTTATACGATTTTAATAGTCCTATACATTCCAGAATTAACCGAGTACAGACCGACAAAATATCAGGCTAAATTATTGCATATCAGACAATTAGTCAGAGCAAATCAAAATTAACAGACAGATTTACAGTTCGTGTGCAAGTCTTGGTATGTGGCAGTTAATTTGAGCCTAGTTAAGCCCTATGAATCTAAATAACTTCACCATCAAAGCACAGGAAGCTGTACAAAAGGCTTCTGAAATAGCGAGCGGCAATCAGCAGCAAGCTATTGAAACTGCGCACCTTTTAAAAGGATTGTTAAGTGTTGATGAAAATGTAATCAGCTACCTATTTAAAAAGCTCAATATCAATAGCAATCGAATTACAGAAGTAATTGATGCTCAAATACAGAGCTTCCCAAAAGTGAGCGGGAGTGAAATCTACCTTTCATCAGGTGCAAATGCTGCCCTTCAAAAAGGAATGACCTATTTAAAAGAATTTAAAGATGAATTTGTTTCTGTTGAGCACGTACTTCTAGGCCTTTTAAGCACCGGCGATAAAGTAAGTACGATTTTGAAAGATGCCGGCATGAACGAGGCAGACCTAAAAAAAGCGATTTTAGAATTACGCGGAAATACAAGGGTTACTGATCAGAATGCAGAAGCCACTTATAATGCGCTGAATAAATATGCCCGAAACCTAAATGAATATGCAGAATCAGGCAAATTAGACCCGGTTATTGGCCGCGATGAAGAAATAAGAAGGGTAATACAGATTCTTTCGCGCAGAACAAAGAATAATCCCATTTTGATTGGTGAACCTGGTGTAGGTAAAACTGCAATTGCTGAGGGCATTGCCTTTCGAGTAATTCAGGGCGATGTTCCTGAAAATTTAAAAACTAAAACTGTTTATTCTCTTGATATGGGTGCTCTGATTGCGGGAGCAAAATATAAAGGTGAATTTGAGGAGCGTTTAAAGGCTGTTATTAAAGAGGTTACCTCAAGTGACGGCGAAATAATTCTTTTCATTGATGAGATACATACCCTTGTAGGTGCAGGCGGTGGAGAGGGAGCCATGGATGCTGCCAATATTCTGAAACCTGCTCTGGCACGTGGAGAACTTCGGGCTATAGGTGCTACCACATTGAATGAATACCAGAAATACTTTGAAAAAGACAAGGCTCTTGAACGTCGTTTTCAAAAAATCATGGTGGATGAACCCAATACGCAGGATGCAATTTCTATCCTTAGGGGTTTAAAAGAACGTTATGAAACACACCATAAAGTAAGGATCAGAGATGAAGCGATTATTGCAGCAGTAGAATTATCGCAACGCTATATTTCTGATCGTTTTCTTCCTGATAAGGCAATTGACTTAATGGATGAAGCAGCCTCAAAACTTAGGTTGGAGATGGATTCAGTACCAGAAGTTGTAGATGAGCTGAATCGAAAAATCATGCAGCTGGAAATTGAAAGAGAAGCAATAAAAAGAGAAAATGATGAAAAGAAAGTAAAAGAACTTTCTGAGGATATTGCTAATCTATCGAATGAACGCGATTCTTTAAGAGCCCGCTGGAAAGCAGAAAAAGACCTTGTTGATGCCATTAACAATCAAGGTGAGCAAATTGAAAGCTATAAATTGGAGGCTGATCAGGCTGAACGTGCAGGCGATTATGGTAAAGTTGCCGAATTAAGATATGGTAAGATCAAAGAATCACAAGATCAGGTTGAAAAATTAAAAGCACAATTATCTGAAACACAGCTCGACAACCGAATGCTGAAAGAGGAAGTAACGGCCGAAGACATTGCAGGAGTAGTTTCACGCTGGACAGGAGTGCCGGTTACTAAAATGATACAGAGCGAACGCGAGAAACTTCTGTACATGGAGACTGAACTTCACAAGCGTGTTGCCGGACAGGAGGAAGCAATTGAAGCTATTTCTGATGCAATAAGACGTTCGCGTGCAGGCTTGCAGGATAAACGCAAACCTATCGGATCATTCATATTCCTTGGAACTACCGGCGTAG